>CAVCWF010000145.1:0-5991 GCA_963605945.1 Lachnospiraceae bacterium | reverse complement strand
CCCCGGCGAAATAAGCCTCGCGCACAACGGCGTGCTGTTTCTCGACGAGCTGCCGGAATTTCGCAGTGATGTGCTGGAGGTTCTGCGCCAGCCGCTGGAGGACGGGGAAGTGACCGTGTCCCGCGTCGCGGGGACGGTGACGTATCCGAGCCGCTTCATGCTCGTCTGCGCGATGAACCCCTGCAAATGCGGCTGGTACGGGCACCCCTCAGGCCGCTGCCGCTGCACCGAGCGCGATGTGCGCCGCTATCACAGCAAAATATCCGGCCCGCTGCTGGACAGGATCGACCTCATCGTCGAGGTTCCCGCGCTGGATTATGAGGAGCTGAGCCGCCGCAGCAGCGCGGAGCGCTCCGCGGACATCAAAAAGCGCGTGAACGCCGCGCGGGAGATTCAGCGCCGCCGCTTCGGCGGGGACGGTACGATGTGCAACGCGCATATCGGCAGCCGCGAGATGAGCGAGATCTGCACGCTTGACGCCGAGGGCGAAGCGCTGATGCACGCCGCGTTCGACTCGATGGGCCTTTCCGCCCGAAGCTATGACCGCATACTCCGCGTCGCGCGGACAATCGCCGACCTCGACGGGCAGGAGACCATCAGCCCCGAACATGTCGCCGAGGCGATACAGTACAGAACCTATGATTTCAGAGAAGCATGAGATAAAGGATAATTTTCATATGAACGATATAATTCTTCTAAAGCTGGGCGAGATCGTGCTCAAGGGACTCAACCGCAAGAGCTTCGAGCAGAAGCTGGTGTCAAACGTCCGCCGCCGCCTTGCACACATCGGCAAGTTCCGCGTATATTGCCTCCAGTCCACCGTATACGTAGAGGCCGCGGAGGACGGCGCGGATATGGACGCGGCGTTCGAGGCGCTGCAAAAGGTATTCGGCATCGTCAAGCTCAGCCGCGCCGCCGCCTGTGAAAAGGACAAGGACGCGATTGTGAAGCTCGCTATCGACTACCTGCGGGACGATATGCTCCGCGCGAAGAGCTTCAAGGTCGAGTCCAAGCGCAGTGACAAGAGCTTCCCGATGACCAGCGTCGAACTGAGCCAGTACGTCGGCGGCGAGCTGAACGAGGCTTACCCCAACGTCGAGGTCGATGTGCACGATCCGGAGCTGGTCGTCAACATCGAGGTGCGCGACCTTGCGGCGTATGTCCACGCGGCCCCTGTGCCCGGCGCGGGCGGTATGCCCGTCGGCTGCAACGGCGTCGCCGTGACGCTGCTCTCCGGCGGCATTGACAGCCCGGTCTCGTCGTACATGATCGCCAAGCGCGGCGTTCGCCTCATCCCGCTGCACTTTTTCTCCTTCCCGTATACCTCGGAGCAGGCCAAGGAGAAGGTCATCGAGCTTGGCAACATGCTGACCGAGTACTGCGGCCGCATGACGCTTGAGATAGCGCCGTTCACGCACATTCAGGAGGAGATACGCGACAAGTGCCCCGAAGAGTATTTCACGCTCATCATGCGCCGCTTTATGATGCGCATCGCGCAGCGCGTCGCGTATGACACCGGCGCGAAGGCGATAGTCACCGGTGAAAATCTGGGTCAGGTTGCAAGCCAGACCATGGAGGCCATGGCCTCCACGCAGGCGGTCATTGACCTGCCTGTGCTCCAGCCGCTCATCGGCATGGACAAGGAAGAAATAATCACGATCGCAAGGAAAATCGGCACCTTTGACACCTCAATACTCCCGTATGAGGACTGCTGCACGGTGTTCACGCCGAAGCATCCGCGCACCCGCCCGAAGCTCTCCGAGGTGGAGAGAGCGGAGTCGGTGCTGGATATCGACGCGCTTGTGGACGAGGCCGTGAAGGGCTTGGAGAAAGTGGAGCTTAGACATGAGTAAGACCTATAATACCGAGATAATTTCCGTGGGAACCGAGCTGCTGCTCGGCCACGTCACAAATACCGACGCGCGCGACGTGTCGGAGCTGCTGTCGAAGATCGGCATCAACGTGCTGTATCACACCGTCGTCGGCGATAATCCGCAGCGGCTGGAGGAATGTGTGAAAATCGCGCGCGAGCGCGCCGACATTATCATCACCACCGGCGGCCTCGGTCCGACCTGCGACGATCTGACCAAGGAAATCCTTGCCCGCGCCTTCGGCGTGAAGCTTGTCGAGGACAAGCGCGAGATGGACACGCTCTATGACTATATAAATCTCGGCAAGAAGCTGACGGACAACAATTTCCGTCAGGCGCTGCTGCCTGAGGGCTGCACCGTATTCCATAACACCGCGGGCACCGCGCCCGGCTGTGCCTTCAAGAAGGACAGCAAGGTCGTCGTCATGCTGCCGGGGCCTCCGAAGGAGTGCCGTATCATGCTTGAAAAGAGCGCGATACCGTATCTCCGCCAGCTGTCGGACGAGAAGATCGTCTCCCACACCGTCAACATCTTCGGCATCGGCGAAAGCGCGGTGGACGATATCTTTGCCGGGGAAATGAACGCCATGACCAATCCCAGCATGGCGCCCTACGCCAAGGAGTGCGACTGCCTGCTGAAGGTCACGGCCAAGGCGCATACCGAGGCTGAGGCCGAGGAGATGCTGCGCCCCGTGATGGCGGAAGTGCAGGAGAAGCTGGGCGAAGTGGTCTACGGCGTGGATGTTGACTGCATCGAGCAGAGCGTACTGAAGCTTCTGCGCGAGAAGAACATGACCTTCTCCGCGGCGGAGAGCTGCACCGGCGGCGACGTCGCCAAGCGCTTTACGGATATGCCGGGCGCAAGCTCGTTCTTCCTCGGCGGCGTCGTGACCTATACGAACGGCGCAAAGGCGAAGCTTCTGGGTATCGACCGCGACATGATAGAGGATATCGGCGCGGTGAGCTACGAGGTTGCCAAGGAGATGGCGGAAAACGTCCGCCGCGTCATCGGCACTGATATCGGTGTCGGCGTGACCGGCCTTGCCGGCCCTGACGGGGACGGCGTGCATGAGGTCGGCACCGTGTTCGTCTCAATGGCGACTGCGGAGCAGACATGGGTCAAGGAGCTGCATCTCGGCACCTACCGCACCCGCAGCTTTATCCGCCGCATGGCGGGCAACCACGTATATGATATGATGCGCCGCTACCTCAGCGGCCTGAAAGTAATGTGATATGCAAACGGCGCGGAATTTTCCGCGCCGCTACAGTTTGCCAAAAAAGTCCTGTGAGGACTTTTTTGACAAGCTTCATCCGCCGAGCATTTTGATAATATCAAAATGCTGCTTTGCTCCAAAAGTCATTGATGTATCAAGACTTTTGGACGGCGGTTTATTGTATTTGAGGCGGGCCTTGCCCCCTCAAGCTCCCCCGCTGCTCTGTTATCTGTGCCCAGCTGCACATGCTTTTTGATAGACTGAAGCGGCGCGGATTTTTCCGCGCCGTTACTTTATGTATGCCGCTTGCTTGCAAAGTGCGGGGCTATGTTATAATATAGTAGTACAACGAACCTGATATGGAGGAGAGCCATGAAACAGCGTATCATCAGAGCCGCCGCGAACGACGGCGTCACGCCGCGCCAGCGCGAAAACCGCGAGCTTGCCCGCGCCGCCGCGCGGGAGGGGATAGTTCTGCTCAAAAATGATGGCGCGCTGCCGGTGAAGCCGGGCAGAATCGCGCTATACGGCGCGGGAGCATCGCGCACTGTCAAGGGCGGAACCGGCTCCGGCGAGGTCAACGAGCGCCATGCCGTTACGATCCTTGAGGGGCTGGAGCTTGCGGGCTACGAGATAGCGAGCTACGGCTGGATACGCGACTTTGAGACCGAGTGCCGCGAGGCGGAGGAACGCTGGCGGCAGGAGCGCGGCGCACAGGGCGCGGGGCTGATGAACAGCATGGTTCAGCCATTCACGCCGCCTGCGGGGCGCGTGATAACGGACGCGGACATTGTCGCCTCCGCCTGTGACACGGCAATATACGTCGTCGCACGTCAGGCGGGCGAGGGCGCGGACAAAAAACTGAAAAACGGGGAATTTGACCTCAGCGCCGACGAGACGGAGAGCATCCGCAAAATGGCCGCGGGCTATAAAAATTCCGTGCTGGTCATCAATTCCGGCTCGTATATGGACATCGGAACGCTGGACGAGGCCGTCTCCGCCGTAGTCTGGTTTTGCCAGCAGGGGATGGAGGGCGGCGCGGCGCTCGCCGATATTCTCAGCGGCCGGGCAAGCCCCAGCGGCAAACTGACCGATACTTGGGCGCGGCGCTATGCCGACGTGCCCTGCGCAATGCAGTACAGCTATCTCAACGGCGACACCGCGCACGAATATTACCGCGAGGGCATCTATGTCGGCTATCGGTATTACGACAGCTTCGAGGCCGCGCGGCGCTATCCCTTCGGCTTTGGCCTGTCGTATACAAAATTTGCGCTGAACACGGAGAGCGTGACGCTCGAAAACGGCGCTGTCAATGTCGCCGTCCGTGTCAAAAATACCGGCGCTGTGCGCGGCAAGGAGGTCGTTCAGGTCTATGTCTCCGCGCCGCAGGGCGAGCTTACAAAGGAATATCAGCGGCTTGCGGGCTTCAAGAAATCCCGCGCCCTCGCTCCCGGCGATGAGGAGACGCTGAACGTCAGCTTCCCGATTGATTATATGGCGAGCTATTCGGAACGTCGCGCCGCGTACATCCTCGAAAAAGGCGAGTACATCGTCCGCGTGGGCGCGTCCTCGGCGGACACCGTGCCCGCTGCCGTGATAACACTGGATGAAACCGCCGAGCTGTGGAAGTTGCGCAATGTCTGCCCGGTGCGGACGGAATTCAGCGAGATCGCCCCGGCGATACGCAGAAGCGCCGACGATCTCAGCGCCGCCGCGCGAATTGAGCTGCGCGCCGCGGATATCGCATGCCGCGCCGTCGATTACTCGGAGCCGCCCGTCTGCCGCGATGCGGACGTGCAGGAGGCGCTCGCCAAGCTCAGCACCGGAGACATGATCGACCTCTGCGTCGGCACGGGCGTGACCGGCATGTTCAGCACCGCCTATAATTACACACCCGGCGCGGTCGGCCGCACGACGGACAAATTTGCCGACAAGGTCATCACGAATGTCAACCTCGCCGACGGCCCCGCGGGGCTGCGCCTGCTGCGCGTATCGGCGCTGAACAAACATGGCCGCCTGCGCTTCTGCGGCGGGGAGTATATAAACGACATCATGCGCGATCTGCCGCCGCGCATCCGCGAGCATTTTGATGCCGCGCCGGAGGACGAGACGCTGTACCAGCACGCGACAGCCTTCCCTGTCGGCACCGCGCTTGCACAGAGCTGGAACACGGAGCTGTGCGAGCGTGTCGGCGCTGCGGTGGCGCGCGAGATGGAGGAGTACGGCGTGACCTATTGGCTTGCCCCCGCCATGAACATTCACCGCAACCCGCTATGCGGCAGAAATTTCGAGTATTTGTCCGAGGATCCGGTGCTGACAGGCAAGCTCGCGGCGGCGATAACGCGCGGCGTACAGAGCGTCGACGGCTGTTATGCCACGGTGAAGCACTTTGCATGCAACAATCTTGAGGACAACCGCAACCGCTCCGACAGCATCGTCCATGAGCGCGCCCTGCGCGAGATATACCTGAAGGGCTTCGAGATATGCGTCCGCGAGGCGCAGCCGAAGGCGCTGATGACGAGCTATAATCTCTTGAACGGCGTCTACACTGCCGACAGCCACGATCTCTGCACCGCAATTTTGCGCAATGAGTGGGGCTTTGACGGCGTGGTTATGACCGACTGGTATTCGACGCTGCCGGGGCTTGCCGACGCGGGCAGCGCGATCGGCGCGGGGAACGACATGATAATGCCGGGCACACCGCTGGATAAGCTTGCGATACGGCGCGGTCTGAGCAAATTCCGCCTGACGGATACCGATCTGAAGCGCTCCGCCGCCAGAATAATAAAAAGCGTCCTGCGCAGTAATGTAAATAAGCCGCAGGAGTAACGAAAAACCAGCCGCCGGGAAATTTAGATGGGTGTTCATAAAACAGTCAATGGAGCGTATCGATACAGATACGCTCCA
>CAVCWF010000144.1:422-4792 GCA_963605945.1 Lachnospiraceae bacterium | reverse complement strand
AAATATATCGGCTCGTTCTACGCGGAACTTGGCGGGCTGGATGCGCTCGTGTTCACCGGCGGCATCGGCGAGAATTCCGCGCTGCTGCGCGAAAAGGTCTGCGCCCCGCTGCGGCACATGGGAATAATTCTGGACACGGAAGCGAACGCCGCCTGCCACGGCGAAGGGAAAATATCGGCGGAGGCTTCGCCGGTGGAGATCCTTGTGGTTGCGGCAAACGAGGAAATAGGCGTTGCGCAGCAGAGCTATGATTGCATTACAGGAGGAGACAGAAATGGCAGACTATAACAGACTTACGCCTGAGCTTGCCGATGAACTGCGGAAGATCGTCGGCGGGCAGCGCCTTGAGTACGGCGAGCAGGTAAAGGAGCAGTACTCGCACGACGAGATGCCCATCTACGGCAAATATATGCCGGAGGCGGTGTGCCTCGCGGAGAGCACCGAGGAGGTCTCCGCGATAATGCGCCTGTGCCACGCAAATAAAATACCTGTGACCGTGCGAGGCGCGGGAACTGGTCTCGTGGGCGGATGCGTACCGATACACGGCGGCATCGTCCTCTCCACGGAACGCATGAACAAAATCATTTCCTACGACATGAAAAACCTCGTCGTCCACACTCAGCCCGGCGTTCTGCTGTGCGATCTCGCGGCGGACGCGCTGGCGCACGGCCTGATGTACCCGCCCGATCCCGGCGAGAAGACCGCGACCGTCGGCGGCAACGTCTCCACGAACGCGGGCGGAATGCGCGCCGTCAAATACGGCGTGACGCGTGACTACGTCCTTGCCATGACCGTCGTTCTCCCGAACGGCGAAATTATGAAGCTCGGCAAGACCGTCTGCAAGACCAGCTCCGGCTACAGCCTGCTGCACCTGATGATCGGCTCCGAGGGCACGCTCGGCATTATCACTGAGCTTACGCTCAAGCTAATTCCGAAGCCCATCAAGGACGTCAGCCTCATCCTGCCCTTTGAGAATATCGCCACGGCGATAGCTTCCGTGCCGGATATAAAGCTTGCCAATCTCGACCCGCAGTCCATAGAGTTCATGGAGCGCGACATAGTCGACTCTTCCGCCGCCTTCACCGGCAACGCCGTATTCCCGACGGTCGTCAACGGCCGTGAGGCGGGGGCGTACATTCTCGTGACTCTTGTCGGCGACAACGAAGCGGAGCTTACGATGAAGATGGACAGACTCGGCGAGGTCGCGGAGAAGACCGGAGCGTACGACGTGCTCGTCGTATGGACGGACGGCCTGAAGAAGGACGTCTGGGCGGCGAGAAGTGCGTTTTTGACCGTTATCGAGGCAGAGACAAAGCTGCTCGACGAGATGGACGTTGTCGTTCCGGTTGACTGCATCGCGGAATTTCTGGTGTACAGCCATGAGGTCGCCGAGGAGAACGGCGTGCGCTTGCGCTCCTTCGGCCACGCGGGCGACGGCAACCTGCACATATACTGCTGCTCCAACGACATGGAGGAGGACGAGTTCAAGCGCCGCGTGAAGATCATCATGGATAAGTGCTACGCCAAGTGCACCGAGTTCGAGGGGCAGGTCTCCGGCGAACATTCCATCGGCCACGCGAAGAAGGAGTATCTGCGCGAATCCGTGGGCGACACGGCCTACGGCCTTATGGGCGCGATAAAGAAAGTATTCGACCCGGACGGGATACTCAATCCCGGCAAGGTCTGCGGCTGAGGAGGGGAGAGCTATGCTTAAAATACTTGCCTGCGTAAAGCAGGTTCCCGACGTGAACCTCGTAAAGATAGACCCCGTGACCGGCAGCCTTATAAGAAAGGGCGTGCCCGCGATACTCAATCCGCTGGACGCGAACGCGCTTGAGGCGGCGGTGCAGGTCAAGGAACGCTATGGCGGAGAGATAACCTGCATCACCATGGGGCCTGATCAGGCGATGGAGGCACTGCGCGAGTGCCTTGCCGCGGGAGCCGACAGAGCCGTGCTGCTGTCTGACCGAGCTTTCGCCAATGCCGACACGCTGGCCACGAGCTATGTCATCGTCACGGCGGCGAAAATGCTGGGCGAATTCGACCTCGTGTTCTGCGGCAAGGAATCCCTTGACGGCGCGACCGGCCAGATGGGCGCTCAGCTTGCGGAGCGCTTCGACGCGAGCCAGATAAGCTCGATGTCGCGCATAATTGCAATCGACGAGGCGGCAAAGACCGTCACGGCGGAGCGCGAGCTTGAGCGCGGCATCGAGGTGTGCGAGGCGAAATATCCGTGCCTGCTTACAGTTGAAAAGACCAATTATCGTCCGCGCATACCCAATCTGAAAAGCTGGAAGGCTTCGAGAACGGCGGCGATAGAGCGCTATGACTCCGCGGCGATACCCGGCCTTGACCGGGAGCAGATTGGCGACCCCGGCTCGCCCACGAAGGTTCCGCGCACGTATCCCCCTGAGGTCGGCGCGAAGGGCGTTATGGTAGACGAGGGCAGCATCGACGCGAGCGTCGGCAGACTTGCCGCGATCATAGGGGAGGCGCTGTAATGAAGAATAAAACCGAATTCAAGGATATGTGGGTGTTCATCCAGCATGACGGCGAGACTGTCGAGCCGGTGTCGCTGGAGCTGATGTGTGAGACGCGCAAGCTATGCGACGCGGCGGAGGAGAAGCTTGCGGCGGTCATCGTCGGCGAGCTGCCGGAGCGGGAGCTGGAAAAGGTTCTCGGCTGCGGCGCGGATAAGCTCATCCGTGTGAGCGGGACGGGCTACGACTATCCAAATGTTGACGCCTACGCGAATCTTTTCACCGTGCTCTGCCGTAAATATGAGCCGAGCGCCGTCATGGTCGGCGGCACAATATTCGGGCGCGACTTCGCGCCGCGCTTCGCCTGCCGCCTGCCCACCGGCTGCACCAGCGACGCGACGGAGCTTGTCTATGACCCGAAAACCGGCGACATTGAGTTTATCGAGCCTGCCGTCGGCGGCCGCATGATGGCGGTCATCACCGTGCCCGTAATGCGCCCGCAGGTCGGTACCATCCGCCCCGGCACCTTCAAGTATGTCCCGACCGGAAAGCGCGAATGCGAGGTCATAGAAGAGACGGTAGATTTCCCTGTTGAGGAAATCCGGACGAAAATACTCGGCTTCAAGGCCGACGAGGTCGACGAGAGCCTGAACATCGCGGACGCGGACGTTATAGTCTGCGTCGGCAACGGCCTGCGCGGCGCGGACGCGCTGCCCAAATACCGCGAGCTTGCGCGGCTGCTTGGGGGAAAGCTGGCCTGCACGCGTCCGGTATTTGACCGCGGCGTGCTGCCGTTCAAGCTCGTCATCGGTCAGTCCGGCGTCGTCGTGAAGCCGAAGCTTCTTATCTCCTTCGGCGTTTCCGGCGCTGTGAACCATGTCACGGGCTTTTCCGACGCTGGCATGGTCATCGCCGTGAACAAGGATCCCGACGCCGCGATATTCAACTACTGTGACTATGGCTTCGTCGGCGACATGGACGATGTGTGCGAAATGCTCATCGATAAACTGAGAGGCTGAGCCATGGTACACATTCCGTATGGCAAGACCGTAATTGATTTTGAGGAGAACGGCGCGGCCGTGCTGACAAGCTCCATAGGAGAGCTGAAGGCTGCGGGCAGCGGCAGCGCGATCGTGCGCGAGACGATGGCGCATCCGATCGACTCTCCGCGCCTTTCGGAGCTTGCGAAGGGCAAGCATAACTGCGTCATTATCGTCTCTGACCACACCCGCCCCGTGCCGAGCCGCGATATTATCCCGAATATGCTGCGTGAGCTGCGCGAGGGAAGCCCCGATATCGAGGTGACGCTGCTTGTCGCCACCGGTTTCCACAGACCGACCTCGACATCGGAGCTGGAAGCGAAGCTTGGCAAGGAGATCATGGACGAGTGCCGTATCGTCGTGCACGACTGCCGGGACAGGGCGTCGAACGTGCAGATCGGAGTGCTGCCCTCAGGTGCGCCTTGCGTTATCGACAGGCTCGCCGCAGAGACAGAGCTGCTTATCGCCGAGGGATTCATTGAGCCGCATTTCTTCGCGGGATTCTCCGGCGGGCGCAAGAGCGTGCTTCCCGGCGTGTCTGACCGGGTCACGGTGCTCGGCAATCACTGCTCGAAGTTTATCGACAGCCCGCGCTCCCGCACCGGCATACTCGACGGCAACCCGATACACGCGGATATGCTCGCCGCGGCGCGCATGGCGAAGCTTGCGTATATCGTGAACGTCGTCATAGACGAGGATAAGAAGACCGTTGCGGCCTTTGCCGGAAACTTTGAGACGGCGCATCGCCGCGGCTGTGATTTCCTGATGGGCTACTGCCACGTAAAGCCGCAGCCCGCGGATATCGTCATCACCTCCAACGGCGGAGCGCCGCTTGACCAGAACCTATATC
>CAVCWF010000144.1:0-378 GCA_963605945.1 Lachnospiraceae bacterium | reverse complement strand
ATGTGCCGACGGTCATGGGGGAGAGGGCTTCTATAATTCGCTGAAAGACTGCGAAAGCGCCGCCGCGCTCTATGCGCAGTTCATGGCGACGCCGCAGGACAAGACCCTGCCCGACCAGTGGGAGAGCCAGATCCTCGCGCGGATACTCATGCATCATCAGGTCATATTCGTCTCCCGACCTGAGATGAAGAATATGATTGAAGAGATGAAGATGCATTACGCCCCGACGCTGGATGAGGCCGTTTCGATGGCGAAGAGTTGGGGACTGGAGAGCGTCACGGTTATCCCGAACGGCGTGTCCGTCGTTGTGCGCGAATAAAAAAGGCTCTGTGTCAATAGTTGGGGTAGAGTAAAAAAAAGAAAATGTGCAGAACAGGG
>CAVCWF010000143.1:0-6054 GCA_963605945.1 Lachnospiraceae bacterium | reverse complement strand
GAGAAATTAAAAGCCAATAATCCGCAGATAGAAGTTTTAATAAATGATGCAGGTATGTCAATCGGTTCTCCTTTTGAGGACATGGAGCTTGAAAGTATGCTAAAAATCATTGACCTGAACTGCAAAGGAGCAACGGCGGTAACAAGGGTGTGTCTGCCATATGTTATAAACGGTGGTACAATTTTGGAAGTATCCTCAACCTCTGCATTTGTTCCGAACAAAAACTTAATCGTTTATTGTGCATCAAAATCCTATGTATCCGCACTTTCTCTTGGTCTGCGTGAGGAACTTAAAGACAGACACATAAATGTATGTGCTATGTGTCCGGGTTTTATGCTTACAGAAATGACAAAACCCGAACTTACAAAAGAACAAAGCCGCTTGCCTGTAATAGACCCCAAAACTGCCGCCTTGAAATCGTTAAAAGCAGCCAAAAAAGGCAGAGCCGTTTACACTACCGGAGCATTTTATAAATGCTACCGATTGCTTGCAAAGCTTATTCCGCATACACTTCTTGTTAAATTTGCAGGTCTTGGATAAGGAGAGAGATTGTGATTTTATATTTTTCAGCAACCGGAAATAGCGAATATGCTGCCAAAAAAATTGCAGCCGAAACAGGCGATATTGCCGTTTCTATTACAGATTGCTATAAAAAGCAAATTTTCTCATTTGATGAGAAATACAAGACACTTGGTATAGTAAGCCCTACATACTCTTGGGGATTGCCGGTTATTGTAACTGAGTTTTTACAAAGAATAGATTTAGTCCACAAGCCGGACTATATATTTTTTGTTGCAACCTATGGAACAACTCCGGGACAGACCGGACAATTCGCAGATAATATTCTTGCTCCTAAAGGCCTGCCATTGTCCGCAAAATTCAGCGTGAAAATGCCTGATACTTGGACTCCGATTTTTGATTTAAGTAATAAAGAAAAGGTTCAACAATTAAATGATAAAGCTGAACCCGAAATTGATTATATTATCAAGCAAATAAAGACTTTGGCCATAGGGGATTTTATGAAAAGCAAACTGCCTTATCCGCTTGCAAAAATAGGCCATAATATTGAATATGATTCAATGCGTAAAACAAAGCATTTTTCGGTTGAAGATAGCTGTGTTGGGTGTGGATTGTGTGCCAAAAATTGTCCCGTTTCCGCCATTCAAATCAAAAACCGCAAGCCCGAATGGGTTAAGGAACAATGCGTTATGTGTCTGTCCTGCCTGCATCACTGCCCTAAATTTGCTATTCAATACGGCAGAAATACAAAAAAGCACGGGCAGTATACACATTCGTAAAATCGTTTGCGCAGATAACAGCTTAGTATCGGTTAACAAGGGCAGACACGCCTAATAGTGTGTCTTTCCGGCTCGTCAGAAGAAGCTTGCACCGTTCCGCTTCCGCCTCGCGGCAAAAGCTGCACTCTGCAATCTCCTTCTTCCTCCTCAAATCAAACCCACTTCGTTGGGCTTTGATTTGAATTATAGAAGGGCGGCAGCCCGTCTGCGTCTCAAAAAGCACTCAAAAATCCATCCCTGTCAGGTGCGAAGCAGTTTTGACGGAGCAGAAATGTGGCCAGACGATGAAAAGGCCGCAGAGAATACTTGCTGTATTGTCAAGGACTTTGAAGAAGTATGGACGCATTTCTGCCCGCCAAAACCGTGTTTGCCCTTGTCAACCGATACTATTGATACAAGGGAAAGAGCAAAACAGAAAAATGCGGAGAAATCCGCTTAAATAAAGAAAAAGGTGTAACCCACACAATCTGGATTACACCATAATTCCGTAAATACTGCCTTATTATCCCGTGGCTAAACCGAGAAGACTTATCATATCATTTCTTCTGCGAGAACACCCATTCGCGCTGGATACCGTAGCTTATGAAGAAAAGCCCCGTATCCACGACGAACTTTATCAGCGTTGCGATAATCGGCACGGTGTTCGCAAACAGCTGGTTTATCAACGTCACGAGTCCGGCCGAGACAAGCATCTGCGGGATGCACAGGCAGTAGTAGCGCACGAGCGCGCGGCGGTAGCTGCCGTGATTGTCGAAGACCATCTTGTTATTCGCGTTGAAGTTTGCAAACGACGAGCACGCACGGGCGACCGCCGTGCTCACGAGGGAAGCCCAGTTTCCAAGCTGATCCTTGAAAATGCGGAACACCAGATAGAATATAAGAAGGTCGATAAGCGTAGAGCCGAGCGAGCTGAGCAGAAATTTGAACATCACCTTGAAGATGCGCCACGAGTCCTTGACGGCGTTGTAGTGCGAGCTGTAATCCTCGCCGTCGTACACGGTGTCGATGCGCTGCTCGACAAAGCCGATGCCCATGCGCTTCATGTTCAGCAGCATGTTCGTCTCATACTCGAAGCGCTCGCCGTCGATGCCGCAGAACGCGTCGAGATAGCGGCGCGGTATCGCGCGCAGACCGGTCTGTGTGTCCGACAGCTTAATGCCGTAGCACAGGCGGAAGAAGAACGAGGTCGTGCGGTTCCCCGCGACGCTGCGCGGCGGGACGCCCGGCTGGCTGAAGTCGCGGCAGCCCATGACGACCTTGTCCTCGTTTGCAAGCAGCTTTTCGCCGCAGGCGACGATGTCCTTCGTGAGATGCTGTCCGTCGCCGTCGATGGTCACGACGCCGCGGATGTCGGGCATCTCGTCGAGCACATAGCGGAACGCGTCCTTCAGCCCGCGGCCCTTGCCCTTGTTGACATCATGCCGCAGAATATGGCACTGCGGGAATCCGGCGGCGTACTCGAACGGAGCCTGATGCGCCGTGTCGCTGCCGTCGTCTACAATAACAATATGCTCAAAGCCTTCGGCGAGCAGACCGTCGATGACGCCGCAGAGCTTTTTATCCGGGTCGAGCGAGGGCAGGATGATCGCCAGCTCCTGCCGGATATCGTGTTTTTCGTCCAATTTGATTACCTTCTTGTCGGGGAATTGAATATCAATAAGAGTCGAGGCTCACAACGCGCATGTCGCTGAGGTTGCCGCTGTTGTCCTTCACGATGATCTTGTAGTTGAGCGTGTCGTCGTGATGACCGGTCGGCGAGTCGGAGGTGATGTGCGTGGTGAAATCGCAGAGATAGTTGCCGCCGCCGAAGCTGATGACGCTGTTGAGCGTGACGGAGAGAAGCTGATAGTTCGTGACGTGCGACCATTCGAGTCCGTCTTTCATCAGCTCAAGCCGGTTATACAGCTCGGAGCCGGACTGGAGATAGCCGGAGAGACGGTTCATGCCGGCGGTCGGGTCGATTGTGCCGCTCTTGTAGCCCTCGTAGCGCTCCGCAAAGCGCTGCACGAAGCCGTCCAGCGCGGAGGTCTCCGCGTCGGAGCAGGGGACAAGGAACTGGGAGTCGTCCTTGTCGGGGTCGATGGTAACTTCATTGCCGTTCGGGTCGGTTATGACCGGTTCAACAATGCCGATGATGTTGTCGAACTTGTAGGTCGCTTTGACGGGCAGCCCCTCATAGTCCTCGTAATAATCCTCAAGAATGTCGTAGTGTATGTTGTCCTCTGTTATGTACTCGTCGCCCAGCGTGTAGCCATTCACGGAGACTGAGTAGCTCTTCGGTATCGTCACCTCTACGGAGGAATACAGCCCCGTGAAATCGAAGCTCTCTGATTCGACCTTCCACGGGTACAGCCCCTTGTACTTTGTGTCGGCGGAGGTATCTTCACACAGCGTCACGCTGCCGAAAACGCCTGTGTCGCAGACGAGATTGTAGGTTACGGTGGCGTCGGTGCTGCCGCTGCGCTTATAGCTCACGCCGCTGCCGATCATGCTCTTTATGATCTCGGCGCACTCCTCGTCGGTCTGCGCCTCGTGCGGCATCGCCGCGATAGTGGCGGCCATGTCGTCGTTCCAGAAGCTCTTGTTCAGCTCCGCGACGACCGCATCCATCGTGTTCGTCGGCTGGCTGTTCTCATATGCAACGGCGTAGCCCCACAGCCATGTAAGCCCCACGCCGACGAGCACGAGCACGATGACGATGTAGGCGCACATGAATATCGCGTATCCGTTTCTTTTTTTCTTTCTTCCTGCCATATGCCACACCCCTTATTTCACAAGGAAGGCATCCGGCAGCCAGCGGGCGCCGGAGCCGCCGGAGATGCTGTTGAGGTATTCGCCGTTGAACCACATGCAGGTGGACGAGCCGCCGTCAAGGCTGCACGCGTTCACCGCGCCGTAGTCGAGCATGATCTCGGCCACATCCTGCTGCGTCGCGCCCGTGCTGTGTACCTGACGCCCGTCGATAACGAGCATCAGCACCGCGCCGTCCGCGCGCTGGCCGATTGCGGTGCGGGGGTTCGTGCCGGTGTTGAGGACTGCGGAGTCCTCCATCTGGCCGTTGACTATGAGCACCGGCTCAAAGGTGACGCCGTTCACGATACCCTTCGCCTGCGCGTCGGCATAGGTCATGTAGCCGGTGTGCAGGATGTGATTCTCGTCGAAGCCGACGAAGCTGGAAACTCCGCCGTTTGCGTCGTCATAGCATACGCCGTCGATAATCGTGAGTCCCTGCGGAGTGCCGCCGAGACCCGCGCCGTCAAGGTCGTAGTACGCGCCGCCGTTTATGCCGGCGACCGCGCCGTAGCGCTCGCACATGGTAGCCAGATAGTCGCCGTAGCCGCCGAAGGATTCAGGCTTGCCGATAAATACGCGGCTGGGGTCGAGCACGACCATCATATAGCCTTGAAAGCCTTTTTTCTTGATCTGCTCGATGATTATCCCGTCGCCGTCATCGTCAACAAGGCCGTATCCGTCCGTGCCGTCGGGCTGAGTGGGATCGGACTGGCTGTTGCCGCCGTTTTCGGTGTCACTCTGGCCGGGCAGCTTGATGAGAGAGGTGTCGGTCGTGTCGGTCAGAGTGCTCTGCTTTGCCTGCTTTATCGCGTTCACCTCGTCCTCGGAGAGGTAGACATTTGCGATGAAGCCGAAACGGCGCGTCTCAAGCATCGTGTTTATGGGGACGGCCCCTTGACCAGCACGTATTCGACCGCAAGTCCCGCAACGCCGAAAAGTATTCCCGTGGCGAGAATGAAGCCGAATATCCGGTCAATGACGCGCTGGGCTTTTTTTCTTCGGTCTTTTTTCTGCCGCCGCTCCTGTTCTTCTTCGAAAAGCTCCTGCTCTTCGTCGTAGTATGCAGTACTGTTCTTCATATTCACACCTTTGCAGTTGATAAATATAGTTAGGGACAGACCCATATGAGGTCTACATAATTCGGCTTATTTTAGCATATACGCGGCCAAAGAACAAGAAATATTTGCGGGTTTTAAGAAATATAAAGAATTTTCCACGCGAAAAATCCCAGAACTTGTCTGGGATTTTTAATGTATGGTCAGAATTTCTGCGTCCAAGTCATTTCAATGTGCGGTATGCCGTCCTCCAGAAATTCCTCGGAGCTTTGCACAAAGCCGCACTTTTCGTACAGGCCGCGCGCGTATACCTGCGCTTCAAGCTTTATCGTGTTCGCGCCGAAGATACGCTGCGCGGCGGCGATACCCTCGCTGACGATGCGTGTGCCGAGCCCGCAGCGGCGCTTCACCGCGATGACGCGTCCGAGCGCGGCGCAGTCAAACGCGGTGTGCGGCGGCAGCAGACGCAGATATGCCTCGATGCCGTCCCCATCGCGGAGGAAGATGTGGTACGCGGCGGTGTCAAGCTCGTCGATATCCTGATACGGACAGTGCTGCTCCACGATGAAAACCGAGACGCGCAGCTTGTATATCTCATACAGCTCCTGCGCGTTCAGCTCGGAGAAATGCTTTATGACAAGCTCCATGGCGCTTACAGGCCAAGCCCCTCTGCCCATGCGGCGAGCTGCGCGCGGCCGGTGCTGGCGCGGAAAACCTTGCCCTCCACGAGCTTCGCACCGGGGCAGCTGGGCGCGAGCTTTTTGAGCGCCTGACCCATGCCGCTGCCGCCGGAGGTGGCAAAGGTGACGACGGTCTTGCCGGAGAAGTCGTAGCTTTCTAGGAAGGTGTTGATGATCGTCGGTGCGATGTACCACCAGATCGGGAAGCCGACAAACACGACGTCGTAG
>CAVCWF010000142.1:0-7258 GCA_963605945.1 Lachnospiraceae bacterium | reverse complement strand
CGACCAGACGGTGCGACATGCGCTTGAGTTCATCCCGACGGATCACGTCGATAAGGTTCTGGACGTCGCGCTCATACGCGGCGAGGACGGCGGCACATTCTGCCCGCCGCAGCTTGTCGGCGCGGGTGCTGGCAGCGCTGTCAGACAGTAGGTGACACATGGCGGGACTTAACGTAAACAAGGCGGAATTCATAAAATCTGCCGCCTCCACCCAGCAGTTTATCCGCTCGTCGATACCGGCAATTGCGTTCGCGGGGAAATCGAACGTCGGCAAATCATCGGTCATAAACCGGATGCTCAACCGCAAGAACTTTGCCCGTGTCGGCGCGCAGCCCGGAAAGACGATACACGTCAATTACTTTTTCATTGACGGCAAGCTGTACTTTGTCGACCTGCCCGGCTACGGCTACGCCAAGGTCTCGCAGAGCGAGAAGGAGCGCTGGGGAAAGCTGATGGAGAGCTTCTTCGCGGAGCCTGACCTCATGGATCTCGGCGTTATGATAGTCGATGCGCGCCATAAGCCGACGGCGGACGACGTGACGATGGCGGAGTGGTTCAAAAGCTCCGGATGCCCGATGGTCGTCGTCGCAAACAAGCTCGATAAGCTGAAGAAAAGTGAGATAGAGCCGAACATGGCGCTCATCCGCGAGACTCTGGCGCTGCCGGACGAGGTGCCGCTCATCCCGTTTTCCGCCGAAAAGGGGCAGGGACGAGAGCTGCTGCTGGCAGAGATAATGAAAGTTTTATAAGATGAAATAAGAGGACGGAAATATTTCTTTAGCGTGGAATATTTCCGTCCGTTCAATTTTTCGCACATGCTCTTGGCTCCCTCTGACGAGGGAGCTGTCAGCGAAGCTGACTGAGGGAGAGACAAAAGCTGTATTGCATTAAAAAATATCCGCTTCCAGCCGGAATCTGTTCTCTCCCTCCGTCAAAACCTGCGGTTTTGCCACCTCCCTCGTCAGAGGGAGGCGAGCGCCCGCGCGTGCAGTTGGCAGATTGAAATCTTCGGACGGAAATATTTCCGTCCTCTACTTGTCATTTGCATATATTTTTGTTAAAATAAAGAGAAAACCGGGGGTGAACAAAATTAACGCACTTAAATCCATATGGGACGGCTTTGATTTCACATACCTGCTCAATATACTTCTCAGCGTAATACCCGCGCTCGTCTGCATCACGCTCCATGAGCTGAGCCACGGCTTCGTGGCCTACAAGCTGGGCGACGATACGGCGAAGAACGCAGGCCGCCTGACGCTCAACCCCATAAAGCACCTTGACATCATGGGTCTTATAATGATGGTCGTGTTCCACTTCGGCTGGGCAAAGCCCGTGCCGGTGAACATGTATAAATTCAAAGACCCGAAGCGCGGCATGGCCATAACTGCGCTCGCGGGCCCCGTCAGCAATATCCTGATAACGATAGTTTTCCTGTTTATATACGGGCTTCTGTATATCCCGCTCCAGCTCAGCGCCGTCGGGCAGTACATCCTGCAGATGATAATGATAACGGCGTATATAAGCCTCGGCCTCGCCGTGTTCAACTTCATTCCCGTTCCGCCGCTGGACGGCTCGAAAGTGCTGTTCTCGCTTATGAGCGACGAAAAGTATTATAAGCTCATGCGCTATGAACGCTACGGCACGATAATTATGATCCTCCTTGTCGCCACCGGCGTCCTCGGCAAGCCGCTGGATACCGCGGTCGAGTGGCTGTATAACGCGCTGATCCCGATCGCGCAGGCCGGCTGCGACATCATCTATAATCTGTTCTATTCCTGATAAGTGGGTCGATAAATGGAAAATCCAAGCTTTTATCTTGAGGGCGTCGTACGCGAAAAAAACGAGCTTCAGGACTTCGAGGGGCCGCTGAGCCTTATCCTGATGCTGCTGTCCAAAAATAAGATCGAGATACGCGACATCAAGATTTCCGAGATACTCGACCAGTACCTCGAATATCTTGACCAGATGCAGAAGCTCGACCTTGAGATCGCCAGCGAGTTCGTGCAGATGGCGTCGCACCTCCTGTATATCAAGACAAAAACGCTGCTCACGCAGGAAGAAGAGGTATCCGAACTCGAAGTCCTCATAGCCTCGCTGGAACAGCTCAAAAGCAGGGACACTCTCAGCGCCGTCAAGCAGGTGATCCCGCAGCTCAAGGAGGCGTCGGAGCTTGGCCTGCTGTACTTTTCCAAGCTGCCGGAGCCGCTGCCGAAGACCTCGAAGGAATACGAATACCGGCATGAGCCGGTCGACCTGCTCAAGGCGCTGTCCAATATATATTCCCGCGGCGGCCGAATGGCGGAGCCTGAGGAGCTGACGCAGGCAGTGCCTAAGCGTATAGTTTACAGTGTGCGCGACAAGAGCCGCCAGATAATCGACCTGCTGCGCAGCGGCAGCGTGTATCTGACGGAGCTGTATTCCACCTGTCGCAGCCGAAGCGAGGTCGTCGCGACCTTCATCTCCGTGCTGGAGCTTTGCAGCATGGGCAGCATACACATTGACCGCGCGGGCGAGGGCTACTCCCTGAGCTTCACGGGCGGCGATGTGGACGAGATAATCGAAAAGATAGTTGAGTGAATTTATGGATATTTCAGCGGCCATAGAGGCCATACTTTTTGCGGCGGGGGAGAGCGTGCCGGTCGCGCGCCTTTCGCTGGTGCTCGGAGCGGACGAGAAGGAGATAAGTCTCTGCGCCGCCGAGCTTGCGGAAAAATACGAGCGCGAGCAGCGCGGCATGAGAATACTGCGGCTGGAGGACAAGCTCCAGATGTGCTCCGCGCCGGAGTACGCCGCATTCATAACAAAGACTCTGGAGCAGCGCAAGCCGCCGATGCTGTCCCAGCCCGCGCTGGAGACGCTTGCGGTCGTCGCCTATTTTCAGCCCGTCACGAGGGCGTATGTGGATCAGGTGCGCGGCGTTGACAGCTCCTATACGGTCAGCGCGCTGACGGAACGCGGACTTATCGAGGTCTGCGGCAGACTCGATGTGCCGGGCAGACCCTCGCTTTTCAGGACTACGGACGTTTTCCTGCGCACGATGGGCATCACAAAGCTTGACGAGCTTCCGCCGTTGCCGGATATGAGCAGCAGCGAGGGCATCGAGAAGCTCCAGCAGGCGATAGACGAGATACAGAACGCGCAGAATCGGGATCAGATGACCATCAGCGAGATAACGGAGTCGGAAACCAAGGAGTGATGTAGTTGGCAGTTCTCCATATTTTAGGCGTGATACTGAAGATACTCGGCATAGCGGTGCTGTCCGTGATAGGGCTGGTCATCCTGCTTATCCTGCTGGTGTCGCTAGTGCGGGTCGGGATAGACGCCGAGTATATAGGCGGGAATCTCAAAGCCTCGGCGAAGGTCTGCGGCAAGCTTATCGAGGTTTATCCGAATAGTCCGCTGCTTGAAAAGCTGAAAAACAGGCACAAAAAAGAGAAGCCGAAGGAAGAGACTCCGCCGCCCGCGGAAACACAGCCGAAAGAGGAAAAGCCGAAAAAGCGGCTGAAGCTGAACTTCTCGCGCGACGAGCTGCTTGCGCTGGCAAAAAAGGTGCTGCACGGCGTGGGGCATATCCTCACCATAAGGGTCGACCGCTTCATGCTGCACTATACCGCGGCGGGGGACGACCCGTATGATACCGCGCTTATCTACGGCTATGTCAACGGCGCGCTGTCGTCGCTCGCTCCGCTGTGCCGGAAAAAATTCAAGGTGCGCGACGCCGATGTCCGTACAGATGTGGACTTCACGGCGGACAGCATGAGCATTGATTTTGCCATCGCGGTGACGATGCGCATCGGCCAGATATTCGAGGGGCTGTTTATTATAGCCTTCGGCGCGCTGGGTATAATTATTAAAAACAAACGCAGGCTGGCGAGGGAAAAGGGCACCGGCACGGCAGATACAAACGGCGAAGAAATAAAACAGATAGAAGAAAATACACAGGCAGAGGAAAGGATGAACGAAAATGGATAACAACCCTATCGGCGAACTCATGCAGAACACAATGGAGAGCGTGAAAAACATTCTCAAGGTGGACACGGTCGTCGGCGACCCTATCTATACCCCTGACGGAATCACTCTGGTTCCCATCTCCAAGATCAGCGTAGGCTTCGGCGGCGGTGGAGTGGAGCTTGGCTCCAAGAAGGCCGACGGCAGCAGACCCTACGGCGGCGGCAACGCGACCGGCGTGAAGATCGAGCCGATGGGCTTCCTCGTCATCAAAGAGGGGAACATCCGTATGATAAACGTCACTCCTCCTGCCAGCAACACTGTTGACCGCATAATCGACCTCGTACCGCAGGTCATCGACCGCGTTGACAGCTTTATCGAGAAGCAGAAGGGCTGAGACATAGCATAAGCTGAAAGGCAAATGTCAATAATAAGCACTGCCCAAAATCTTTCAAGGGTGGTGCTTATTGTTGAAAAGAAGTATTTTTATAGTTATTGCGGCGCTGTTTGCCGCATTTTCCGCGCGGGCATACGCAGTGACGGATGCGCCGGGCACCAGCGCCGCGAGCGCGATAGTCATGCATTCCGGCGGCGAAGTGGTATACGAAAAGAACGCCGACGCGCAGTCGCTCATTGCCAGCACGACAAAGCTTATGACCGCCATTGTTGCCATCGAGAACTGCGGACTTGACGATGAGCTGGAGGTCGGCGAGGATTCGTGCGGCATCGAAGGCTCGTCGATGTACCTGCATCCGGGGCAGCGCATCATGGTGGAGGATCTGCTGTACGGGCTGCTGCTCGTCTCCGGCAACGACGCGGCTGACGCGCTTGCAAGATATACCGCGGGCAGCGTTGAGGATTTTGCCGCGCTTATGAACGAGAAGGCGCAGAGCCTCGGCATGACAAACTCGTCATTTTCAAACCCGCACGGACTTGATGCCGAGGATCACTATTCCACCGCACGCGACATGGCCGTGCTGATGGACTACTGTATGCGCAATGAGGACTTTGCCCGAATTGTATCCGCCTCGTCGCGGCAGGTAGGCGAGCAGTGCTATTATAACCACAATAAGCTGCTCTGGCGTTGCGACGGCTGCATAGGCGGGAAAACGGGATATACGCTCGCCGCGGGGCGCTGTCTTGTGAGCTGCTGTGAGCGGGACGGGACGCGGTTCATCTGCGTCACGCTGTCCGACCCCGACGACTGGAACGACCACTGCAAGCTATACGACTGGGCGTTCTCGCAGTATTCCGACCGCAGCCCGCTGAACGGCGCGCTGCCGGAGGTGCCGGTGACGTCTGGGACTGAGAACTCTGCCGCCGTTCGACCGGCGGAGGAGCTTTCGCTGTTCCTGCCGCGTGATGCGGAGCTTACGGTGAGATACGAGCTGCCGCGCTTCGTGTTCGCACCGGTGAATATGGGCGAGCACGCGGGGCGCTACGAGATCGAGTATAACGGCGAGGTTATTGCGGACGGCGAGCTTGTCTACGCCGCCGACGTGCCGCGGCTTGCGAAAACTTATAGCTATCTACACCTACGATTGGAGCTTGCATAATGCAGGAGAGACTTCAGAAAATTATCTCCGCCTCAGGGCTGATGTCCCGCAGAGCTGCCGAGGAGTGCATAAAGGCCGGGCGCGTCAGCGTCAACGGTGCAGCGGCGGCCCTCGGCATGAGCGCGGACGCGGAGACGGACAATATATTGGTGGACGGCAGGCCGCTGCCCACCGCAGGGGAAAAGCTGTACATAATGCTCAACAAGCCCAAGGGCTATGTCACAACTCTGCACGATGAGAAGGAGCGCCGCTGCGTAACGGAGCTTCTGAGCGGGCTGCATACACGGGTGTATCCCGTCGGGCGGCTTGACATGTATTCCGAGGGTCTTCTGATATGCACGAACGACGGCGAGTTTGCCAACCGGCTCATGCACCCGTCGCACGAGGTCGAGAAATGCTACCTCACATGGGTGCATGGCGAGGACGTGGGCGAAGCCGTGGAGTATCTGCGCTGCCCGATGGAGATAGACGGATACATGACGCGCGGCGCGGAGGTCGATATTATATCGCTGATACCGGGCGGCGCGGAGCTTGCCATAACAATACATGAGGGGCGCAACCGGCAGGTTAGAAAAATGTGCGCCGCCGTCGGACTCAGGGTCACAAAGCTGCGCCGCGTGCGCGAGGGCAGCGTTGAACTCGGTGACCTCCCGGCGGGGAAATGGCGCAGTCTGACCGCGGATGAGATAGCCTCGTTCGGCTGATAAATAATTCCGGAGAAGAACATAATGGAGCATAATAAGAAAATCGCCGAGGCGGAGCTGGTCGTCATCGGCGGCGGCCCCGCGGGCATGATGTGCGCGGCGACGGCGGCGGAGCGCGGTATGCGCGTGATACTGCTGGAGCCGAACCGCCAGCTTGGCCGCAAGCTTCGCATCACCGGCAAGGGAAGATGCAACGTCACAAATAATTGCGATATCAAGGCGTTTATGGAGAATATCCCCGGCGACGGGAGATTTCTGTACTCGGCGCTGAACCGCCTGTCCCCGACGCAGACTATGGAGCTTTTCGAGTCGCACGGGCTGAAGCTCAAAACCGAGCGCGGGAACCGCGTGTTCCCCGTGTCCGACAATGCAAATGACGTCGCGGGGACGATGTCGCACTGGTGCGAGCGCGCGGGCGTGCGCGTCATGCATACCCACGCCAAGGGCGTGCGGATAGAGGAAGGCGTGGTCACGGGCGTTCCGACCGACGAGGGAATGATAGACTGCCGCGCGGCGGCGGTATGCACGGGCGGCCTGTCCTACCCTCTGACCGGTTCGACCGGCGACGGCTATGACTTTGCCCGCAGCGCGGGACACAGCGTTGATAAGCCGTGGCCGTCTCTCGTCCCGCTTGAAAGCGGCGACGATTACTGCGCCGAAATGCAGGGCTTTGCGCTGAAAAACGTGACGCTCTCGGCCTATGAGGACGACGTACTGATATACCGCGAGCTTGGCGAAATGCTGTTCACGCATTTCGGCGTCTCCGGGCCGCTGGTGTTGTCGGCAAGCTCGCACATGCGGCACATGGGCAAGGCAAAATACCGGCTTGAAATCGACCTCAAGCCTGCGCTCGACGAGAAAAAGCTCGACGCGCGCATCCTGCGCGACTTTGAGAAGTACGCGAACAAGGAGTTCAAAAACTCGCTCGGCGACCTTGCGGGCAAGTCGATGATACCCGTGCTCATCAGGCTGTCGGGTATCCCGGAGGACACTAAGGTCAATTCCATAACCCGCGAGCAGAGGCATCGCCTGCTGCAGCTGTTCAAGGCG
>CAVCWF010000141.1:0-3428 GCA_963605945.1 Lachnospiraceae bacterium | reverse complement strand
CGTCGGGGCGCTTGATGTTCAGCTTCCGGCAGTCGGAGAAGAACGCGTCGGTGTAATACTGGGCGATCTCCATGACGGTCTTGTGCTCGCGCTTCGCGCCCTTGAGCATCTTGTCCTCGCCCTCGTCGGCGTCCGAGGTCAGATGGCCGACATCGGTGATATTCATAACGCGCTTGACGTTGTAGCCGAGGTAGCGCAGGTACTTTTCCAGAATGTCCTCCATGATGTAGGAGCGGAGATTGCCGATATGCGCGAAGTGATACACGGTGGGGCCGCAGGTATACATCTTCACTATATCGGGATGATTCGGCACGAACTCCTCGCGCTGTCTGGTTGCAGAATTATAAAGCTTCATATGTCCTCCCAAAACATGTCAAGAATGAGCTTTGAAAACGTCGCGGTTTGCGACGAAATATTCCACGCCGGAATAGACGGTCGTGACGATGATGAGAATGTAGCACACGAGATTGACCACGGGGTACTGCTGGCCGAACACCAGCATCGCGCCGAGACCGACCATCGTGCAGCCGGTTTTGATCTTGCCGGAGCGCGCGGCGGCGATAACGCGGCTCTGCTCCACGGCGATGAGCCGCAGACCGGACACCGCAAACTCGCGGAACAGCACTATTGCGACCGCCCAGCCGGGCATCTGGCCGTTCTCAATGAAGAAGCACATCGCCGACAGCACCAGCATCTTATCAGCCAGCGGGTCAACGAACTTGCCGAAGTTTGACACCTGATTGTAGTGCCGCGCGATGTAGCCGTCGGCCACGTCGGACAGGCAGGCAATTATGTAAACCGCGAGCGCCCAGTATTTCAGCCCCGTGTAGGCAAGCACCAGAAAAACGGGTATCAGGACAATGCGGAACATAGTGATCTTGTTTGCGGTTGTATTCATGCTCACACCTCTTTTTATATCTCGTCGCCGATAAGCATACCGTCGTCCGCGCCGCTTATCAGAACCTCTGTCATCTCGCCTTCGGGGCAGCGGCCGGTGAAGTACACCAGCCCGTCGATATCGGGGGAGTCGGCGTAGCTGCGGCCGATGCAGCGCTGAAGCTCTTCGTCATAGCCGACGCAGAGCACGCGAATCGTTTTGCCGACGAAGCTCTGGCAGAAATCGTCCATTATCGGGGCTTGGAGCTGCATAATGAGGTCGGCGCGGCGGCGCGCCTCGTCCTCGTCTACATGCTCCATCTTTGCCGCCGGGGTGCCCTCCTCAGGCGAGAAGGGGAACACGCCGACGCGCTCTATGCGCGCCTCACGCAGGAACTCGCACAGCTCCTCAAATTCCGCCTCGCCCTCGCCGGGCAGACCCGCGATAAGGCTCGTCCGCAGGACAAGGCCGGGGATGCGCTCGCGCAGGGTTTTGAACAGCTCTCGTATCTCGTCGCCGGTTCCGCGGCGGTTCATGCGCTTGAGAATGGCGTTGTTGATGTGCTGTATCGGGATGTCGAGGTACTTGACGACCTTGTCGTTCGAGGCCAGCTCGTCGATAAGCTCGTCGTCAAACTGATCGGGGTACAGGTAGTGCAGCCGTATCCACTCGACGCCGTCTATCTTCGCAAGCTCGCGGCACAGGCGGGCAAGACTGCGCTTGCCGTAGATATCCGTACCGTAGCGGGTGATGTCCTGCGCGATGACGATAAGCTCCTTGACGCCGTGCTGCGCAAGCTCCGTCGCCTCGTCGATGATGTTCTCGATCGGCCTTGAACGGTAGCGCCCGCGGATATAGGGTATCGCGCAGAAGGCGCAGAAATTGTTGCAGCCCTCGGCGATGCGCAGATACGCCCAGCCCGGCCCGGTCGAGACGACGCGGGGAATCTCATCCACGGCGGCGCTGTTGCTGCCGAACAGGCTGAGTCCGCGCCCCTCGCAGACGGTGTTCGCCGCCGCGACGATGTCACCGAAGCTGCCGACGCCGAGCACGGCGTCAATCTCCGGAAGCTCGCTTTGTATCGAGTCCTTATACCGTTCGGCAAGACAGCCCGTCACGATAAGGCCGCCGAGCTTACCGTCCTTTTTCAGCTCGGCCATTTCGAGAATGTTGTCGATGGCCTCGGTTTTCGCGGCATCGATGAAGCCGCAGGTGTTGACTATTGCGAGATCCGCGCCCTCCGGGTCGGGGACAAGCTCGTAGCCCGCCTCGCTCATAAGGTACAGCATCTGCTCGCTGTTTACAAGATTCTTGGCACAGCCAAGAGAAATCATTGCGAATGTACTCATCAGAAATCCTCGTATTGCTTACTGTATTGTTCCACCGCCGTGCGGATATTGTCCCAAGAGTAGCCCCGGCGGTAGAGCGCTGCGCTCACCTTGCGCACAGCCGCAAGGTCAAACGGATCGGGCAGGTGCTGCCGCAGATAGCGGGCAAGCGCGCCGTCGTTCTCCGGCATTTCGGCCAGAGCGTCCTCCCACAGCTCGCGGCTTATTCCGCGGCGGCTGAGCTCCATGCGGATGCGGCTGACGCCGAGATTCTTCGCCGCGTAGTGCCGCACGATAGCGGCGGCATAGGTTTCGTCGTTTATGAAGCCGTGCTCGGCCAGCCAGTCGGCGCAGTAGGCGGCAGTGTCCGCATCCTCGCCCTTCTGAACCAGCTTGTCGCGCAGCTCCTTGCGGGAGTACATGCGGCGCGACACCATGCCGAGCGCGCGGTCACGCGCGAGGGCGCGGGCGGAATCGCGGCGCAGTGCCTCGGCGGACGCGTCGTCAAGCTCCGCGCCGTTATAGAGCCGATGCTCTGTCACAACACCCAGAGTTGTTTTTATCTCCTCCGCCTCGTCCAGCGTGACTATGAGCCGATCGGACGAGGTCTGTCTGATGGCGGTGACGACCATGACCGTATCAGCCCTCGTCGAAGTCCGCCGCGGTTATATCGACGGCGCGGCCGGAGACCTGCGCGGCCTTGCGCGCCTGCGGGCTCATAAGCTTGAAGGAGTTTGCGCGGATCTCCTGCTCAATCTTATCGCAGACCTCAGGATTATTGCGCAGATATTCTTTCACTGCGTCGCGCCCCTGTACGCGCTGACCGTCTACGGTGAACCACGCGCCGGCCTTGTCGATTATCTCAAGCTTGACGCCGAGGTCGACTATTTCGCCGATTTTCGAGATGCCCTCGCCGTACATGATGTCGAACTCCGCCTCGCGGAACGGGGGAGCGACCTTGTTCTTGACGACTTTTGCACGGGTGCGGTTGCCTATCATCTCGGTGCCGTTCTTCAGCGTCTCGATGCGGCGCACGTCGATACGGACGGAGGCATAGTATTTCAGCGCCAGACCGCCGGGGGTGGTCTCCGGATTGCCGTACATGACGCCGATCTTCTGACGAAGCTGGTTTATGAAAATGACGGTGCAGTTATTCTTGCTTATCGCACCGGCCAGACGGCGCATGGCCTGCGACATGAGCCTTGCCAGCGCACCGACGACGG
>CAVCWF010000140.1:0-6182 GCA_963605945.1 Lachnospiraceae bacterium | reverse complement strand
TAGTCTTTTCCCCAATGGCAATAACACAAGACTGGCGACCCCTCAGTCGGCTTCGCCGACAGCTCCCCTAGTAGGGGCGCCAAGGGCGCGGCGCAGCCACTGCACCAGTGTCAAACCTTTGCCGCGAAGCGCTGCCCCTCCTAGGGGAAGTCCCCAGTGCACACACTGGGGAAAGGGGTCGCCAGACTTTAGACACGAGCAGAGAGAAAAAGAAAGAGCAGAGTAAAAACCACCTGTCATTGCGAGGAGCGCAGCGACGCGGCAATCCGCATCTCCTTTATGCCGTACTGAAATATACTGCTGTCTAAAAGAGATACGGATTGCCACGACCAGTGACGTCGGTCACTGGTCTCGCGACGGCGGCATACCACGATTCATTAATATGCCGCCTAGTCCCTTTAGGGGGAATGACAGATGTTTTCTCTACATTGCCTAGTCTTTTCCCCAATGGCAATAACACAAGACTGGCGACCCCTCAGTCGGCTTCGACGCCAGCTCCCCTAAAAGGGGCGCCGCTCCGCGGCAAAGTTTTCATCCCCCGCATAGGCTCTTGAAAAACGCGCGCCCATGTAGTAAAATATCTTTAACACTCACGAAAGGATGTTTTTCACATGAAGGTTTCCGAGCTTCCCTACAAGCGCGTAACTATTGAAGAGATCAAGGCCGTCATGGACGACGTGCTCGCCCGCACCCGCAATGCCAAGAGCGTGGACGAAATTCTCGCCGCCCGCGAGGATTATCTCAAGCTCCTCTGCGATTACAGGACCGCAGGCTCCCTCTCCTATATGCGCTATTCGATAAATACCGTCGACGAGTTCTACGTCGCGGAGAAGGATTATTACGACGAGATCGGCCCTGAGGCCGAGAACTATATGGTTCAGTACGCCTCCGCGCTGCTCGATTCCCCGTTCCGCGCCGAGCTGGAGGAACGCCTGTCCCCCGTGCTGTTCAAGCACCTTGAGGTCAGCCGCAAGAGCATGTCCCCTGAGATAATCGACGATCTGGTCGAGGAGAACAAGCTCGTCAGCGAGTACTCCAAGCTCATGGCTTCGCTTGAGTTCGAGTTCCGCGGCGAGACCCTGCCGCGCGCGATGCTGATGAAGTACGCCAAGAGCGACGACCGCGAGACCCGCCGCGAGGCATACGAAGTCCTCGGCAAGGTGCTCAAGGAGCACAGTGCCGAGCTGGATGACATCTACGATCGCATGGTTCACGTCCGCGACCGCATGGCCAAGAAGATGGGCTACAAGAACTACGTCGAGCTGGGCTATCACCGCATGGGCCGCATCGACTACGATCAGGACAAGGTCAACACCTTCCGCGAGAACGTGCTGAAGGACATCGTCCCCGTTGTCTCCCGCCTGCGCACTGAGAACGCCAAGCGCCTTGGCATCGACGACTACAAGCTCTACGATAACGACGTCATCATCCCCGGCGGCGACCCCGTCCCCGCGGGCGGCAAGGCCGAAATCTTTGCCGCGGCGCGCGAGATGTACCACGCCATGGGCGAGGAGACCGGCAAGTTCATCGACATGATGATCGACAACGACGCCTTCGACGTCGATTTCCGCAAGAACAAGTGGGGCGGCGGCTACTGCACGGAGTTTCCGCTGTACAAGCAGCCCTTCATCCTCGCAAACTTCAACGGCACCGCCGGCGACGTGGACGTTATGACCCACGAGGCCGGACACGCGCTCAACGCCTACCTCATTGCAGACAACCGCTTCGCGCTTGAGATCGGCTGCGGCGGCATGGAGACCGCCGAGACGCACTCGATGAGCATGGAGTTCTTCGCGTGGCCGTACATGGACAAGTTCTTCGGCGAGGACGCGGCGAAGTACCGCTTCGCTCACGCGCTCGACGCGCTGTCCTTCATCCCCTACGGCACGATAGTCGACGCGTTCCAGCACATCGTCTACGAGAGCCCCGACATGACCCCCGCCGAGCGCAAGGCCGCATGGCTGGAGCTTGAGCATCAGTACCGCCCGCACATCTCCATGGAAGGCATGACCTATCTTGAGGAAGGCACCCGCTGGCAGTATCAGATGCACATCTACGAAAGCCCGTTCTACTACATAGATTACTGCCTCGCCCAGACTGCGGCATTCGACTTTCTGCTTGCCTCGCAGGAGGACTATGACGGCGCTTTCGCGCGCTACATCCGCCTGTCGAAGCAGGGCGGCGAGAAGCTTTGGACCGACCTGCTGCCCGAAGCCGGGTTCAGTTCTCCCTTTACCCCCGGCGCGCTCAAGGAGCTTGCCGAGAAGGTCGAAGCCCTGCTGGAGAAGATCAAGGTCTGATAAGCAGGCGCTTGAGCTGATTGCATAGTTTTGGCTCCCCCTCACCGCGAGGGGGAGCCTTTTGCTTGCGATGTGTGTACGCGGGACGGCACAGCGGCCGTCCAGCAAATCTATCATTCTACGACAACGAAAAAATTAACGCACCCGCCCAAAATAACCTGTCATTGCGAGGAGCGTAGCGACGCGGCAATCCGTTCTCTTTTTACTCTGCACAAAAATATACTGCTATCTCAAGAGAAACGGATTCCCACGACCAGTGACGTCGGTCACTGGTCTCGGAATGACAGAGGAGTTCTTTATATTGTTCTATCTTTTCCCTAATGGCACTTTCTATCAACCGGCGACCCCTCAGTCAGCCTTACGGCTGCCAGCTCCCCTAGAAGGGGCGCCAAGGGGGGCGGCGTAAAATAACGGGCATCCCCTTGGCTCCCTCTGACGAGGGAGCTGTCGGCGTCAGCCGACTGAGGGAGAGAAAATCCCACGCCTTGCGTCGGCATAAAATTAACGCTCTTGCCCAAACCCTTTGCCGCGGAGCGCTGCCCCTTCTAGGGGAAGTGGCACGAAGTGCCGAAGGGGTCGCCAGTCTTGGACTACTGCCAATAGGCAAAAGAAACCGTGCACCACAAATCAATCGTAGGGGACGGCCGCTGTGCCGTCCCGCCCCCTCAATCACCATTAAAAATCCCCCGCCGATTGCTCGGCGGGGGATTTCCTGTGTCCTCAAAGCTTCGCTTTGAGCTTGTTAATGCAGTCGGGGCAGACGTTCTTACCTCTGTACTGGATGACGCCTTTCACGTTGTCGCAGAAAATGCAGGATGCCTGATATTTGCGAAGAATAATATTCTCTCCTTCAACATATATCTCCAGTGCATCCTTCTCTGCGATGTCCAGTGTGCGGCGCATCTCTATGGGGAGGACTATACGGCCCAGCTCATCAACCTTACGGACAATTCCGGTAGATTTCATAGTGATTGCTCCTTCCACATCTCTAACACAAACCTCATTTTGCATTTTATCACAAGTTTCGCGCAAGTCAACTAAAGATTACTCTATATAGACCAAAATTAACAAATTTTTTATATTATGCCAAGTATTTCTATAATTTTCATTTAAATTACATTGATGCCATGTTTCTTAACTACTTCTTAACAGTCGTCCTGCTTCTTTCGACATTTTTCGCGCTTTTCTCCGCTTCGCCCGCCGACGCCGGAAACGCCCTGATGGGAGGCGCTTCAGCCGCCGTGAGCTTCACTCTGGAGCTGACGGGCGCGGTCTGCCTGTGGAGCGCGGTGATGGAGCTGCTCGAACGCGGCGGCGCGGTCAAGGCGCTCACACGTCTGCTCGCTCCGCTGCTTCGCAGGCTGTTCCCGCTCTCGTCGCGCGACGGCGGCATCATGTCCGCCATCAGCGAGAACGTCAGCGCAAATCTACTCGGCCTCGGCAACGCCGCTACGCCCGCCGGCATCCGCGCCGTGCAGGGCATCGCGCGTCTCGGCGAGCCCGCCGGAGACGAGCTTTGCAGGCTTGTGGTACTGAACACGGCCTCGATACAGCTCATCCCCTCGACGATCGCCGCAGTGCGCTCCGCAAACGGCGCGGCCTCCGCCTTCGACATCATGCCCGCCGTGTGGTTCAGCTCCGTCGTGTCAGTCGCGGCAGGACTTGCGATGGCGAAGCTGCTCGCGCGTGTATGGCGATGAACACGCTGCTCGACCTGACCGCGCCGGTCATCGTCACCGCCGCATGTGTGCTGGCGCTTTACAAGGGCGTGGACATCTTCGCGGCGATGACCGACGGTGCGAAAAAGGGACTGCGCGTCATGGCCGACATTCTCCCCGCGCTGCTCGTGCTCTTCCCCGCGATATACCTGCTGCGCGCCTCCGGCATACCGGAGCTGCTGGAACGGCTGCTCGCGCCCGTGTTCAGGGCGCTGGGCATCCCGGCGGAGACTTCGCTGCTCATGCTGCTTCGCCCGATCTCCGGCAGCGCGGCGCTCAGCGTGAGCGCGGAGCTTATTGCGCGCTATGGGGCGGACTCGCTCGTCGGCCGCACCGCCGCTGTTATGATCGGCTCAAGTGAAACGACGCTGTACGTCGTCGCGGTGTACTTCACCGCTGCTGGGGTCAAGGACAGCCGCTGGGCGATCCCCGCGGCGCTGTGCGCCGACCTCGCGTGCTTCCTGTCCTCGGCGTGGATATGCCGAATTCTCTGGGGCTGAAAATTATATGTTGAAAAATGAATAAAAAGTGTTAGAATAAGTGCATATTCATTTGCGGGGGTATGCCAATGAAGCGCTTATTCGGCTCATATACTTGGAAGGACGCCATCACCGATTTTGTGTACTGCGTTATCGGCAGCGCGCTGGTCGGACTGAGTCTTTCGATGTTCACCATTCCGAACGACATCGCGCCGGGCGGCGTGTCCGGTCTGTCGACGGCGCTCGCGTACATCACACCGATACGCGTGAGTATATGGAACCTGATGCTGAACGTGCCTCTGCTGCTCTGCGCATGGAAGCTGCTCGGCCCGCGCTCCCTCGCAATGACGCTCATCGCCACGCTGCTGCTGTCCGCGTTCATCGACCTGACGGCACTGCTGCCCGTTTACACCAGCAACGCTCTGCTCGCCTCGATATTCGGCGGTGCGCTGAGCGGACTCGGCGTGGGACTGCTGTTCCTGCGCGGGATAAGCACCGGCGGGACAGATCTGCTCGCGCTGATGATGAAAAAGCCGTTCCCGAACCTCCCGTCCGGCACGATGCTGCTCGTGATCGACGCCTGCGTCGTTGTGTTCGCGGTTCTCATTTTCCGCGACATCGACGTCGCGCTCTATTCGACCATTGCAATCCTCGTGTCATCGAAGGTCATCGACGCGCTCGCCGAAGGCGTGGACTACGCGAAGGTCATCTATACCGTCACCGACCGCGGCGATGAGGTGACGAACGTGCTGAACACCTATACCGACCGCGGCACGACGATAATCCCCGCCGTCGGCGGCTACACGCGCGGCGAGAAGCAGGTCGTCCTGACCGTCACGCGCCGCAACGTGCTCGCGCAGACGCTGAAGCTCATCCATCAGGCCGACCCCAAGGCCTTCACCTTTGTCATGGACTCCACCGAAGTCCACGGCGAGGGCTTCAAATTGGATTAAAAAAGCAAAAAAGACGGGTTTTTACCCGTCTTTCCTTCTGTCCTTTTCGGCGGCTATGCATATCACGCGGCGCACGAAGAGCCACAGCAGGAGGAAGCCCGCCGTGATTATCACCGCGCCCATGATATGCGCAAGCTCCGGGCCGGAGCCGCCCTCATCGCCGCTGCTGATGAGCACCTTGCCGTCGATGCTCAGCTCGCGGAGGAGCCGCCTGCCGGAGCTGTCCGCCGGGGTGCAGCGCACCTGCGCGTTTCGCCCCTCATAGTTCTCGCTGCGCATACGCTCCGGCAGGCGGTTGAAGATATATTCCGAGCCGAACTTATCGCGCAGGACATAGAAGCTGTCTCCGCCGCGGCTCTCGATCTCAACCGAGCCGACAATTATATTCTTCGTCACCAGCGCCTCGTCGCCGCCGTTATCCGGCTGCGAATAAACATACATCCCCGCCAGCATCAGCGCGATCGCGCCCAGCAGCGACAGCGCCGCGGTAAAATATTTCTTCATTTCCCCGCCCCCAAGCCACGGATATTTGGTATTATTATGCCAAATATTCCCGCGCATTATACAATCGAGACGGCGCATCCCCTGCGGGCGTATCGGGGCGCGTTTTTTGAACCATGAGCTGATATTGAACGCAAAAAAGCCAAGCGGCATTGCCGCTTGGCTTTTCAAAACAAATATTTACTGCTCTCTTGCAGCTTCCATACCGGCGATAAGAGCCTTCTTATTGCC
>CAVCWF010000139.1:0-2747 GCA_963605945.1 Lachnospiraceae bacterium | reverse complement strand
ACTTTTGGAGCAAAGCAGCATTTTGATATTATCAAAATGCTCGGCGGATGAAGCTCGTCAAAAAAGTCCTACACGGACTTTTTTTGACAAGCTGCGGTCGCGGTTCATATTGAACCGCGACCTGTAATTTTATCACCATGCGTCTGATAAATCCCAAAACCGGTCTTGCAAACCGAAGCCGCAGATGCTACAATATGACTGCAAAAAGTTCCGGTTCGGTTCTCCCCTTTTCGCCGAGTGTATGCGCGGCGGAGCCAACCGGATAATCAGCTGCCGCCGGCGGCTTTTTAAAAGTCCTTCGGTTAGTGTCATCTAACTGCAATGGAACGCACAACAAATCAGGAACAAGGAGACGTAGCTATGAGGATTTTGGTATTCGGCGCAGGCGTTATCGGCTGCAATCTTGCGAGGAATCTTTTCCGCGCCGGTAAGGATGTGACCCTGCTCGCGCGCGGGGATTGGGCAAAGGAAATTCAGAAAAACGGCCTGCGGATCAAGGACAAATTTTCGCCCCGCATGTCGGTCAGCCGCATTCCCGTCGTGACCGAGCTGAAGCCCGACGATGCGTACGACGTGATTTTTGTCGTCATGCGCTACACGCAGATCGGCTCCATCGCGGACGCCCTTCGGGCGAACCCGACGAAAAACATCGTCTTTGTGGGCAACGACGTGCGCGCACGCGCGGTCGCCGCTTCGCTGCCGGAGAAAAATGTGCTGTTCGCCTTTGGGCTTTCGGCAGGTCACCGCGAGCCTGACCATGTGGCATCCATCGACCTCAAGAAAATAACGATCGGCCAGCTTCCGGACGCGCCCTCAAATGAGCAGCTGATCGGCCGGATATTTGACGGCACGGGCTACAAGGTGGTCTACGAGCCGAACATGGAGGACTACCTCCTCTGCCATGCGGCCTTCGTAGTCCCCGCGGCCTTCGCCTGCTACAAGACCGACGGCAATCTGAAGAAGCTCAAGGGCAACACCGCCTACCTCAACCGCATGATCGACGCCAACATCGAAGGCTACCGCGCCATCAGAAACGCCGGACACGCGATTCTGCCGAAGGACGACGCGGATTTTGAGAGCGCGGCATACCGCAAAACCTGCCTGCGCTTCTTCAAGCTCATCTGCGCGACGAGTCTCGGAAAGATCTGCGTTTCCGACCATGCCATGAACGCTGTCGGCGAGATGAGCGCGCTGAACCGTGATCTGAAGCAGTTCTTTGACGAGCACGGCGCAGAGTACCCCGTATGGCTGGAGCTTGAAAGCGACACCGGCAGCTATCTGAAGCAGTCCTGACGCACAGGACGCACGAACAACAAGGAGAAAAGCATGGCTGATTTCAACGATATCGGTATTTCGCGCGAGCTTGACCTGCCGCGCATAAAAAAGCTGCTGTCCATCGGTCTGTTCGCATCTGCGCTGCATTTCGCCGGGGACATGATACTCGGCTGAGGCCTTGAGGACGAGACTCTGACGGGGCTTTGGCGGATGCTCTCGGCGTACACCGGCACCTCCGACGGCGGCATCCTCGTCGCGGCGCTGCTGGGGCTTTTCGGCATGGTGTTTGAGGGGCTGTCCTGTTTCGGCATCTACCGGATGATCGTGCCGTATTCGCCGAAGTACGCCCACAGCTACCGCGCGGGCATATTCGGATACCTGATGTTCGGCGCGTGCGGCTTCCATGTGCCGACCTGCGCCCTCGTGTTCCTGACCAAGCACATCGGAACGGACGCCGTCGCGCAGTACGCCGCCTACTTCGTCCTACCCGCGTTCGCGCTGTTCTGGATATTCTTCATCGTCCTTTCCGCCGCGCAGATCAAAGCCTTTGCGAAGGGGCAGACTCCCTGCCCTAAATGGGGCTGGGTGTTCTCCATGCCGGTCGGTATGCTGATTGCGATGCTGCCGAGTATGCTTGGAAATCTCCCGTTCGTCAACGCGCTCGCCTGCGCGTGGATCGCGTTCGGCAACCTCTGGATGTTCGGCGGACTGCTCGTCCTGCTGCGCCGCGTTCGGCAGAGCTGAGGGGTATGCGTATGCTGCCGCTTCAATTGCTGCTCTATTGCCTGCTGTTCACCGCTATGGTGAAGCTCGCCGTTATCGGCGGCGCGATAAACGGGCTGTACTTCTACCCGAAGGCCGTGCAGGATCGCGCCATTGAGCTGGGGCTGACTACCCGCGAGACAATGAACCGGAAACGCAAGCTGTTTATGACGTCGTTTTATATCGTGATGCTCGCCGCGCTCGTGCTTATTATCGGCGCGTGGAACGGTGTCACCGCCTTCGGCGCGGCGTATTTGCAGGCGCTGCTGTTCCTTGAGGTAATGAACGTCTATGACGGCATTGTGATAGACAAGCTTTGGGTCGGGCACAGCCGGTTCTGGGTGCTACCGGGGCTGGAGGACATGCCGTTTGTGCAGACGTGGCGGCAGATGCTGAAAAAGAGAGTCATGCTGGCACTCATCTGGGTCGCGGGCGCGGCAATCGCCGCCGGTCTTGTCGTATTAATTTATTGAGGTATCGCGCTTGCATCACGGCGCTGGGCATTGTGTTTGTCGTTGCAGTGGTCGTGCTGCTGGCGCTCCTGTGCCGGATGGCATGGGTTCGCCGCCGGTACGCTTTCGCGGCGAAGCTGAGAGATATGGACTTTGCCGATGTACGGTATGTGGAGGCCTCCGAGGCTATCTTCGGCTCCAAGAGCCGCGCTGCCATGATGATGCTCGGCAATTCCGCCATGCTCGTCGGCAGATAAT
>CAVCWF010000138.1:13708-22144 GCA_963605945.1 Lachnospiraceae bacterium | reverse complement strand
GGATATCATCGACCGCAGGCTTGACAGCTGCCGTGTCGTCGGATTCTACCTGCCTCCGGATACGCCGGTGGAGATATACCCGCGTGTGCTGCATTTCGCCCCCTGCCGCATAAACGACGGCGGCTTCAACTGCCTCGTCGTACTGACAGATGGGACAAACTCCCCGCTCGACGCAGTCGATTCCGCGCTTCCGGGAGAGGATGGACTGCTCTGGATGCGGAATAAATGGATGCTCTGCCATCCGGACTCCCCGCAGGCACAGAAAGGCGTGTTCGTCGGCATCACAGGGGAAAATATAGAGCTCAATATCTGACGACCGCTTTGCGGATGTCAACGATATTGCAAACGGGAGGAATCACGGAATCCGTGGTTCCTCCCGTTTAATACCGCCTTCTCGCCCTGCATCCGGTGTTGATATATGCGCGGCGGGATGTTATGATAATTATGATTTCCCCAATTCAACCGTCATGGAGAGGACAAATGCTGATTTCTGCCGCGCACGAAGACATAGAAAAATACGGCGAGCTGGCCTACGGTCTCGCGCTCGACCCCGCCCGCTCCTGCTATCCGACCTACGCCGACGGCATAAAGACGAAAGCGGATTTCCTCGCCGCAGCCGAACGCGCGCTTGCGATTGAGACGGCGGAGTTGCTGCTGTTCATTCAGGACGGTGCCGTCGAGGGCTGGCTCTCATACTTCTCTGGATCAATGAGGACAAGTACCTTCAGCTAGACGGCTGCAATGTCAGGCACGGAACCGCCGCGGCACTGACGGAGCTTCTGGACAGGCTCGAAGCGCGCTTCGCCGGTTACACGGCGTACTTTGGCTTTCCGGGCGAGAACCGCGAGGCCGCGGACTTTCTCCGTGCGCGCGGCTTTGACTGTGTCGAGCGCGACTGGAACTTCTCATTCTTCTTCGGCGGCTATATGCCCGCGCAGTGCGCACGCGGCATTGAGAAAATCTCCCGCCGGAACTTTGACCTTTTCCGCGCCGTATACCGCGCAGAGCCTGACGCATACTGGAACTGTGACCGCATCCTTGACGCGCTGGACGATTGGAACATTTTCGTTTACAGCGAAGGCTCCCGCCCCGCCGCGGCAGTATTTTTCACCGGCGGCAGCGGGTACTATGAGATATACGGCACGTCGTTCGCTGACGGCGCTTTCCGGGACGACGTTTTCCGTGCGCTGATGACCGCAGCGCTCGGCGAGTGCGCCCGCCTCGGCGCGAAATACCTGACCTGCCTCTGCGGGGATGACGAGCGCCGCATCCTGCCGGAGCTTGGTTTCAGGTGCGTCGGGCAGTATGTCCTGTACACGAAGGAACTCGCGGGGAGCAAGCCCCGCTCGGAGGATAGAGCCAATGTTTAAACAGCTGAAATACTTTCAATCCGTCGTCCGCCTGAACAGCTTCTCCGAGGCGGCAGAGGAAAACTACATCTCCCAGTCCGCGATCTCGCAGCAGATTCAGGCGCTGGAACGCGAACTCGGCTTCAAGCTTTTCGAGCGCAGGAACCGCAGCTTTACGCTGACCCCGGCGGGCGAATACTTCTACCGGAAGAGCCTCGTGCTGACCGCCGACTACGAGCGCATGTGCTGCGAGGCCTCCAAGATCGCCAACGGCGATCAGCTCAGTCTGCGCATAGGCTATCTGCGCTGCTACTCCGGTAGTGAGTTTCACCGCGCGCTGGACGAATTTTCGGCCATATACCCTGACGTCTCCGTCGCCGTCGAATACGGCAACCATGAGGAGCTGTACGCCATGCTCCGCACCGGGCAGGTGGACATCGTGCTCAACGACCAGCGCCGCGCATTTTCGGACGAGTACGTCAACATGATCCTCACCACCTGCGAGAGCTTCATCGAGATATCCGCGCACAGCCCGCTGGCGCAGCTGCCGAAGATCATGCCGCAGGAACTGAAAAACCTCCCCTGCATTCTAGTCACATCCGCCGCGCAGAAGGAGACTGAGCAGGAGTATTACAGGACGGTTGTCGGCATACAGAGCGAATTTCTTTACGCGGAAAATCTGGAGGAGGCGCGGCTGATGGTAATCGGCCGGAAAGGCTTTCTCCCCGTCGAGGGCGGCGGAGCGACTCCCGCTATGGGCACGTCCATCGTCCGCGTACCCATGACGCGCGGAGACGAGCCGATTCGCCGCACCTACTGCGCATTCTGGAAAAAGACGAACGATAACCGCTGTGTGAAGGACTTCGCGGAGCTTCTCCGCGCGGAATTTTCCGAGTGACTCACCCTTGCTTCTCATAATGACCTATGAACCCCAAGTGTCGGAGTCTCCGGCGCTTGGGGTTCATATCAGTTTTTCTTATCGTAACGGGCTGAAAGAAAGATTGATGACCGCGTTTCTTCCTATTATAATTAGGCTATGAAATCTCAGGAGGCTGAATTATGAAAGTATTAGCTATAAGCGCCAGCCCGCGCAAGGGCGGCAACTCCGATGTACTGTGCGACGAATTTCTGAAGGGCGCGGCCGAGAGCGGCCACTATGTGCAGAAAATACGTCTGGCCGAGAAGAAGATAGCGCCATGTCTCGCATGCTACTCCTGCGCCGACAGCCACGTCTGCGTCCGCCGCGACGATATGGCTGAGGTGCTGGGGGCGCTCAAGGCCGCGGATGTGATCGTTCTGGCTTCGCCCGTATACTTCTATTCCATCTGCGCGCAGATGAAGACCATGATCGACCGCTGTCTCGCGGATTACATGGCGATAAAGGACAAGACCTTCTATTTGATCGTCACCGCCGCCGACCCTCAGCACAGCGCCGCCGATGAGACGCTTGCGGACTTCCGCGGCTACCTTCGCTGTCTGCCGGGCGCGAAGGAGGCGGGCGTGATCCTAGGCACAGGCACTTGGGACAAGGGCGACGTGTACCGCCACCCGTCTCTGGAGCAGGCGTACAAAATGGGAAAGGACATCTGACATGGCAGTTTTGATCGCATACTACTCCCGTGCGGGAGAAAACTATTTCAGCGGCGAATACCGCCGCATACCAGTCGGCAACACCGAAAAGGCCGCCGGAATGCTGGCGGAGCTGACTGGCGGCAGACTCTATAAAATCGAGCAGGCGCAGCCGTACTCCGAGGGTTACCAGACCTGTATCGCCGAAGCGAAGGCCGACCTGCAGAAGAAGGCGCGCCCGGAGGTTCCAAACCTGCCCACCGATCTCGACGGATACGACGAGATTTACCTCGGCTATCCGAACTACTGGGGCACGATGCCGATGGCAGTCTATACATTTCTGGAGCACTGCGACTTCAGCGGCAAGACCATCCACCCCTTCTGCACCCATGAGGGCAGCGGACTGGCGAACACCGTTAGGGACGTTCAGCGCGCGGCCAAGGGCGCGAAGGTCGCCAAGGGGCTTGCCATCCACGGCGGCAGCGTCGACGGTGCGAAAGCCGCGCTTGAAAAGTGGGTTCGGGAGAGTAAATAATGGACTGCGAAGAGATCAGAGTCGACCTGCGGCAGTTTGACCCGGCCAAGGACAGATTCAAGGAGGACTAAGCATGAAAAAGCTTTTGATAGTTTATTATTCGTGGGCAAATGGCAACACCGAGCGCGTTGCGAAAACGCTTCAGCGCATAGCTGGAGGCGAGCTGCTGAAGATCGACACCGCAGTGCCCTATTCCGGCAGCTACAATGACGTTGTGGATCAGGGGCAGCGCGAGGTTGAGCGCGGCTTCGAGCCGGAGCTCAAGCCGCTGGGCGCGGACGTCTCCGCTTACGACGTCGTCGCCGTGGGTACCCCGACGTGGTGGTACACGATGGCTCCCGCAGTGAAAACCTTCCTGCACGGGCAGGACTTCAGCGGCAAGACCGTCGTCCCCTTCATGACCAACGGCGGCTGGCCGGGTCATGTGATTAAAGATATGAAGAGCGCCTGCCCCGGTGCGCATATCGCCTGCGAGATGCAGGTGAAGTTCGACTCCAACGGCGGCGACCATCTGGAGACGCCGGAAGCAAAGATCGAGGCTTGGGCGCAGAGCGTCAAAGCTCTGCTGTAACATGATCAATTCAGAACAGCGGGGCGGCTGATATACCGTCCCGCTCTCTTTATATTATGAATTATGAAAATAAGACCTAGGCGGCTGAAAACAGGCGCTTAGGTCTTTTAATTTTATGCTTATCTCAATGCAGGAGCGGATTGTGCGGCGGGCCGGAACGTATCGAATAAGAGATGTCCTTCGCGGTCTGGCAGACGAGGGCGACACAGCGCTCCTCATTCTTGCGCATACGGCTCTCCGGGCCGGATATGCTTATCGCCGCGACTGCCTTGCCGTTGCCGTCAAACACGGGTGCACCGATGCAGAACAGTCCGTCCTCCGCCTCGCAGTTATCGGTAGCGTAGCCGCGGGCGCGGATATTTTCAAGCTCCACGCGGAGCTGAGAGGGCGTAAGTATGGATTTCTCCGTGTGCGGGGTGAAGTCCGCGGCGGCACAGTATGCCTCCTGCTGCGCCGACGACGCAAAGGCAAGCAGCGCCTTGCCGCTTCCGAGCAGATGCGCGTAGCTCGTAGAGCCTATCCACGAGTCGGTTCTGATGGACTGCGAGTTCAGGACGCGGTCAACGAAGCGAACCTTCGTGTCGGAATCCCAGATGGCGAGGTTGCAGGTCTCGCCGCATATGCGACTCAGCTCCAGCATGTGTGAATGTGCGTACTGCACGATCTCCATGCGGTTCTGGACGACGTTGCCCATCGCGGTAAGCTTTATGCCGAGGCGGTATTTCGCCTGATCGGTCTTGCGGACGAAGCGGCGGTTCTCAAGCGTGGAGAGCAGGCGGAACACGGAGCTGCGGCTGAGTCCCATGATTTCGGATATTTCCGGAACGGACAGTTCCTCTGCATCGGTGAGAAGGTCGAGTATGTCAAGTGCATTTGCAACGGATTGCAGTATATATTTTTCGCCGGCGGCGTCAGTCATTATGCAATATCCCTTTCTTTGCTTCTGTTTTACTATATTTTAGCACATCACATAGAGAAAATGCAACACCCGGAGACGTGTAAAAATCTTTTCTCCGCAGTTGTACAAAGTGAACTAAAACACCACATAGAGATTATGCACATAGCCGAAAAGCGCGAAATGAGTCAAAAACGGCCTTGACTATATTCCAAAAAGAGTTTACATTTAGTTCATCAGTTCTTTATATGAATTATTAGTTCACATAAAGAACTAACTAAAAAGGAAGTGAAGCAAAGCATGGAAAAGATTAAGTTCTACGGTATCGGTGGTCAGGGCGCTGTCACGGCGGCGAAGGTGCTGTCCGTTGCAGTGTCTGTACATCAGAACGAGTACGCGATCACCGTGCCCGCATATGGCCATGAGCGCCGCGGCGCCCCTGTCTATGCGCACATCATCGTGGACGACAAGCCTGTTCTTCTCAACTGCTATGTTTACGAGCCTGATATAATTGCCGTCTTTGACGACAAGATAATCGATATGGGCGTAAACGTCGGAGAAGGCTGCACCGAGGACACGATATGCGTCATCAACACCAACAGTGCCGAGATGATCGAGCGCTACCGCAAGACCTACGGCTTCAAGACCATCTATGCATGCGACGCAAACGACGCCGCCATTAAAAACATCGGTCTGAACATCCCGAACAGCGCCATGCTCGGCGCACTCGCCAGAACCGGCATCGTCAGCATTGACGCGGTCGAGAAGGCAGTTGTCGAAGCGTTTGGAAAGAACGGAGAAAAGAACGGAGGTGCGGCAAGATATGCCTATGAACACACATACAACGCGTAAGGTGCTTGGGCCATGTTCCCATGTCCTCGTCGCCGCTAACACCGGCAGCTGGCGTCTGGTGCGCCCCAAGGTAGACGAAAATCTCTGCGTCCGCTGCGGAACCTGCGCCCGCTACTGTCCCACCGCGTGCATCGACGTGCACAAGGAAGGCTTCCCGCTTGATTTTGATTTCAATTACTGCAAGGGCTGCGGCATCTGCGAGAACGAGTGTCCGCGCCGCGCAATAACGATGATTCCGGAAGGGAGTGCTGACTGATGGCTGTAAAAATGTTTGACGGCAACGGAGCCGCCGTTGAGGCGATAAGACTCGCCCGTCCCGGCGTCGTTGCGGCTTACCCTATCACCCCGCAGAGCTCCATCGCAGAGCATCTGGCAGACGAGGTTGCTTCCGGCGCGATCGACGCTGAATACGTCCGCGTTGAATCCGAGCACTCCGCCATGTCCGTGTCCATCGGCGCTCAGCTCACCGGCGTACGTGTCGCCACCGCTACCGCTTCCGTCGGTCTTGCGCTGATGCACGAGGTGTGCGGCGTTGCGGCCGGCTGCCGTGTCCCCATCGTTATGCCCGTTGTCAACCGCTCCCTCGTCGCCCCTTGGTCTCTCTGGTGTGACCACTCCGACACGATGGCAGAGCGCGACACCGGATGGCTGCAGTTCTACTGCGCAACCGTTCAGGAGATCCTCGACCTCCAGCTCTGCGCATACCGCATCGCCGAGCATGAGGAAGTCATGACCCCCGCAATGGTCTGCTTCGACGGCTTCTATCTGTCCCACTCCATGCAGCGCGTCGACACCCCGTCCGACGAGGAAGCATGGGACTTCGTAAAGCCCTATGTCCGCAAGAATATGTATCTCGACACCAAGGACGTCATGTTCATAAACGACCTCTGTCCCACCGTCGAGCATACCGAGATGAAGTACCAGCAGAAGGTCGGCTTCGAGAAAGCCGCGGTCGTTGCTAAGGAAGTCTTTGCCGAGTACGAGCAGCGCTTCGGCCGCAAGCTCCACACCGTGGAGTCCTACCGTCTTGAGGACGCCGAGGTCGCGGTAGTCACCATCGGCTCCATGTCCGGCACCGGCAAGTACGTTGTCAACCAGCTCCGTGAGCAGGGCATAAAGGCAGGACTTCTGCGTATATGCATGTTCCGCCCCTTCCCGGCTGAGGAAGTGCGCGAGGCGCTCAAGAACGTCCGCGTCATCGGCGTTATGGATCGCTCCTGCGGTCTCGGCGCGGCACAGGGTCCCGTCTGCTCCGAGGTCAAGGCGGCGCTCTACGGCTGCGACGGCAAGATATTCGACTTCATCGGCGGCATCGCCGGACGCGATATTTCCGACGGTTCTTTCAGAAAGATATTCGGCGAGCTGCTTGACGTTCTCAACGGCAAGACTGACTCCGTCAACACATGGTACGATGTGAATCCTAACGCTATGGATCTGAGGGAGGTTGAAATGCCATGCTGACTTATAAGGTACAGCCCAAGGGCGCTGTTTCGCCCGGCATAAGCACTTGCCAAGGCTGCATGATAGACGTAATATTCCGCAACGTTCTGGACGTTCTCGGCGACGACACCGTCCTCGTAGTTCCTCCCGGATGCGCGGCTCAGTTCTCCGGCTGCGGCCCTGAGGCTTCCGTGACTGTCCCCGGTATTCAGGGCAACCTCGAAAACTCCGCAGCGATCGCCTCCGGCATCTCCAACGGCTTCAAGCATCAGGGCAACGACCACACCATCGTCTGCGCTATTGCGGGCGACGGCGGCACCGTTGATATCGGTCTGCAGTCCCTGTCCGGCGCGATGGAGAGAAACGAAAACATCATCTACATCTGCTACGACAACGAAGCATACATGAACACCGGCGTTCAGGGCAGCAGCTCCACTCCCTTCGGCGCTTCCACCACCACTACCCCCGCCGGTAAACCTGTCAACAACAAGGATTTGTTCCAGATCTGCATGGCGCACCATATCCCCTATGCCGCAACCGCGTCCATCGCAAACCTGCCCGACCTGCGCCGCAAGGTACAGAAGGCAAAGGAGACGAAGGGCTGCCGTGTGCTGCACATTATGAGCCCCTGCCCGACCGGCTGGATATACAAGAGCTCCAAGACCGTCGAGGTCGCGCGCGAGGCCATCAACTGCGGCGCATGGGTGCTCGTCGAGTACGAAAACGGCAAGGTCAAGCTTGGCAGAAAGCCCGTAGCCCTCGGCGACGCAGGCAAGTACATCGGCATGCAGAAGCGCTTCCGCAACGTCACCGAAGAGGAGCTTCAGAGCATCAACGAGCATATCAAGGAGAAGTACGCTTACCTTGAGGCTCTTGAGAAGATATAAACACAGAAAGGGGATTACCGTATGCTTGAAATTCGCTTTCATGGCCGCGGCGGTCAGGGAACCGTAAACGCAGCACAGATGCTTGCGCGCGCAATAGTGCGCTCCGGCAGCTATGCTCAGTTCATTCCCGCCTTCGGCGTTGAGAGGAAGGGTTCGCCCGTTTTCGGATATTTCCGTATGGACGACAGCATTATCTGGCCCAAGAATCAGGTCTACTACCCCGACGGCGTCGTCATCCTTGACGATTCCCTCCTCGGCGCAGTTCCCGTCTATGACGGGCTGAAAAAGGGCGGCTTTGTGGTTCTGAACACCATGCTTGACGCAAGCGAGCTTGAGCT
>CAVCWF010000138.1:0-13698 GCA_963605945.1 Lachnospiraceae bacterium | reverse complement strand
TGTCTACCTCGACGCCACCGGCATCGCCCGCGACGTCATCGGCAGAGAGATACCGAATACCGTCATGCTCGGCGCTCTGGCAAGAATAGTCGACGGCATCGACAAGGATATTCTCGGCGAACTCATCTGCGAGAAGTACGGCGAGAAGAACAGACAGGGCTTCATCGCCGGATATGAAAATGCAAAAATCGTAGAGAGGTGACTGATATGGAAAATGAATACCGTGTTGTATATGGCGACAGCGGGCTCTACGTGCTTGACACCGCTGCATGGAGAACTTTCCGTCCCGTCATTGATTACAGCAAGTGCGTCAACTGCGGCACCTGCCTGCTCTACTGTCCCGTATGCGCCGTGAAGAAGACCGACGGCAAGATAAACATTGATCTCAGCTACTGCAAGGGCTGCGGCATCTGCCGCACCGAGTGCCCCAAGAAGGCCATCGACTGGGTAAAGGAGGAAAAGTAATGGCACATATTGACGCTCTTACCGGCAACGAATGCGTTGCCGAGGCCGTAAGGCTCTGTAAGCCCGACATAATCGCCGCTTACCCCATAACCCCGCAGTCCGTGGTCGTCGAGGTGCTGGCAGACATGCTGGCAAACGGCAAACTTGAATCGAAGCTCGTTGACGTTGAGTCCGAACACTCCTCGATGAGCGTCGTCAAGGGCGCCGCCATGCTCGGCAAGCGCGTTTTCACCGCGACTGCCGGTCAGGGTCTTGCCTACATGTACGAGCCGTACTTCAGCATGAGCACGATGCGCTTCCCGATGGTCATGACGCTTGCGTGCCGCGAGATGATCTCTCCGGGTACCGTCTGGTGCGGACTTCAGGACGCGCTCTCCGTCAGAGACGCGGGCTGGATGCAGGTGTTCTGCGAGAACAACCAAGAGATACTCGACATGGTCATTCAGGGCTACAAGCTCTCGGAGAACAAGGACGTGCTTATCCCCATCAACGTCTGCTACGACGGCTTCTATCTGTCCCACCAGACCGAGCGCGTCGAGATCCCTGAGAAGGAAGATGTGGACGCATTCCTGCCGCCCATCGACCTGCCTCAGTACCTCGACGTAAATCACCCCGCTATCGTCGACCCGAACACCACCGGCTCCTATCTCATCCGCTACCGTGAGGATCACCTCAAGTGCATGAAGCACGCAAAGCAGGTCGCGCAGGAGATAAACGCGGAGTTCGCGCAGAAGTTCGGCCGCGACTGGGGCGGACTGATAGACACCTACCGTATGGACGACGCCGAGTACGCGATAGTCACCATGGGCTCCGCCTGCGGCGCAGCTCGTGTCGTCGTCGACGAATACAGAGCGCGCGGCGTACGCATGGGTATGCTGAAGGTGCGCTACATGCGTCCCTTCCCCGACGAAGAGATCGCGAAGGCGCTCAGCGGCTGCAAGGCCTACGGCGTTATCGACCGCAGCGTCTGCTTCGGCTGGGATATGGGCGTGCTGGCAGTAGAGGTCAACGCCGCCTGCGGACGCTACGGCGTGAAGCTCCCGAACCTCGCCTTCATCGGCGGTCTGGGCGGCCTCGATATCCGCACGGAGTACGTCTCCAAGGCGGCCGGCATGATAGTCGGCGCGGCCGAGGGCAAGTACACCGACCGCGACAGCTACTGGATGAACGAAGATTTTCTTGAGGAGGAATAAAGATGAATACAGTTGATTTGCTTAATTCCTGCGAGGATCTCGTATCTCCGGGTATATCCGCATGCCAAGGCTGCATGGCTGAGCACTCCCTGCGCAACGTCCTGAAAATTCTCGGCAAAAAGACCGTTCTTGTCGTTCCTCCCGGATGCATGGCAGGCGCTGCCGTCGGCGGCTGGAACAAGAGCCTCGGCGTAAAGGTTCCGAGCGCAATGCCTCAGCTTGGCAACACCGCTTCCATGCTCGCCGGCATCAAGGCCGCTTACGACCTTGTCGACCCCGACGTCCACTGTCTCGGCTACGCCGGTGACGGCGGCACCGCGGACATCGGCCTTCAGGCGCTGTCCGCCGCGGCAGAGCGCAAGAACAACATCATCTACGTCTGCAACGACAACGAGGCGTACATGAACACCGGCTTCCAGAAGAGCGGCACGACCCCCCACGGCGCAAAGACCTCCACCACCCCGGTAGGCTCCGTCGGCCATGGCAAGGTCAACTTCAAGAAGGATGTCCCGATGATGATGGCGATGCAGAACGCCGCCTACGTCGCAACGCTGACCCCCGCATACATGAACGACTTTGTCGCAAAGGTGCAGAAGGCGGCGGAGATAAAGGACGGGCTTGTGTACCTGCACATCCTCAATCCGTGCCCGACGGGCTGGGGCTACGACGGAAGCCGCAGCATACAGTTCGCGCGCGCCGCAGTGCAGTCGAGATACTTCCTGCTCTACGAATACCGCAACTACGAATTCACCATTTCCGCTCCCACCAAGAATATCCGCGAGCCGCTCGACGTCACCGAGTTCCTCAAGGGTCAGAAGCGCTTTGCGCATCTGGACGAGGAAGATTACGAGGTCATCCGCGAGACCGTGAATAAGCGTTGGGAGAACCTGCAAAAACTGGCAACAAAGTAAAAACAGCATATCCCTTTCCGCAGACCTCAAAATATACTATAATTCTATATTTGAAGAAAGGGTGTACTTATGAAAAAGGACACTGTTAAAAAATACATATGGATACTGGTTGCGGTAATTGTTTACGCCGTTATCGCCAATATCAGCCTGCCCGGTGACCTCAGCGTTGAAGGTCAGCGCGCAATAGCCCTCATGGTGGCCGCGGTCATCATCTGGTCCACCGAAGTTGTCCCCGTCGGCTTTGCTTCGATAGCGCTGCCGATGCTGACAGCCGTTCTCGGCATCTGCTCCCTCGGCTCCACGCTTTCCAACTTCATGTCCACCACGATCATCTTTATGATCTCCTCCCAGCTCATCGCTCAGGCTTTCGTCAAGACCGGCGTAGGCCAGCGTGTCGGACTGAAGATAAGCTTCGTTTTCGGCGACAAGCCCAAGCACGTTCTGCTTGCTTTCATGCTCGCAACCGGCATCGTCTCCATGTTCCTCGTCGATATCCCCACCGCGATTATCTTCGCCGGTATCGCCTACTCCCTGCTTGAGCAAAACGGCTGCAAGCCGGGCCAGTCCAAGTACGGCATGGCTATGATGATAGGCATCCCCATCGCCGCTGCAATCGGCGGCTTCGCAACTCCCGTCGGCTCCGGCCTTAACCAGCTCGCTATCGGCCAGCTCAAGGCTGCCACCGGCATCACCATCAACTTCGCACAGTGGTGCATGGTCGGCGTTCCCATGGCAATCATCCTTCTGTTCGCCGCATGGTTCATCATCACCAAGGCTCTGCCCGCAGAGATAGACAAGGTTGCCGGCGCTGACACCATCAAGGAGCAGTCCGCAGCAATGGGCAAGCTCAGCACCGATGAGAAGAAGTTCATCGCCATCTTCGCAGTCACCGTTATTCTCTGGGTCACCAACCCCCTCACCGGCATTGACAACAACATGGTCGCGGCTCTGTCCGCCTGCTGCATGGCTCTGCCCGGCATCAACCTCCTCAGCGGCGATTACATCAAGAAGGGCGTCGACTGGGCCGGCATCATGCTCGTCGGCGGTGCTACCGCTATCGCAATGACCCTCAGCTCCACCGGCGCTTCCGCATGGATCGCTTCCCTGCTCACCAACGCTCTCGGCAGCATGAGCATCCCCATGGTCATCCTCACCGTCTCCATCTTCGCAATATTCATCCATGTCATCGTCCCGACCGGCGGCGCACTTGTTGCTCTGTTCGTTCCGATCATGGCCGGTGTTGCGATCAACCTCGGCATGAGCCCCGCGATCCTTGCCCTCATCATCGGCTACACCGTAAGCTGCGTGTTCCTCGTTCCTCTGGATCCCATCCCCCTCACCACTTACGGCTACAAGTACTGGAAGATGTTCGACATGACCAAGATCGGCCTGATCGTTTCCGTCGTGTGGATCGTCCTGCTGTTCCTGTTCATGGTCGCCGCAAACTCCCTCGGCCTGTACCCGATGGCATAATCGTTACCTGATATCCTCCCTTTTTCACTCCATAGGGGGCGCACCTCCCCCCGCGCCCCCGAAGCCTGTCGGCAAGTCCAGTGGCCTGCCGACAGGCTTCAAATAATTTTGATTTGTGTTATAATAAATAGTAAACGGAGAAAAATATGCCTGTTGGAATGATAACCGACGTCGCGTCGCTGCTTATAGGCGGTCTGCTCGGCGGCGTCATAGGTAAGCGGCTTTCGGAAGGCATGAAAGCGGCGCTGAACAACACCTTCGGCTTCTGCGCGATGGCGATAGGCATCCGCCTGATAGTCAGGATGAGTTCGCTGTCGGCGGTCGTTCTGGCGGTGGTGCTGGGCGTCATTGTCGGAGAGCTGCTTCGCCTTGAGGACAGAGTCAACGGCGGCGTCGCGTCTCTCGCGCCGAAGCTCCTGAAGGGGCAGGCCGTGGACGAAGCGTTCATCTCGCTGTTCTGCGCGGTCGCGGTGGTGTTCTGCTGCAGCGGCACCGGCTGGTACGGCGTCCTGAACGAGGGCTTCACCGGCGACAGCTCCATTCTTGTCACCAAAGCCATTCTTGATTTCTTTACCGCGATAATTTTCGCGGCTGTGCTCGGCAGGCTCGTGTCATATATCGCCGCGCCGCAGCTCTTGATCTATATAATTCTGTTCAGTATATCCAGACTTGTCGTGCCCTTTGTAACGGACACCATGATAGCGGATTTCTCGGCGGTCGGCGGCATAGTCGAGCTTGCCACGGGTATGCGCATCGCGGGCATCAAGAAGGACACCAAGGTCATAAATATTATCCCCGCAATGATACTCATTTTCCCGATTTCCGCACTGTGGACACTGCTTTTTGGCTGATAACCGGAGGTACACATGAAAAAACTTATAACAAAAGATCAGGCCGCCGCCCTGATAACCAGCGGCTCGACCCTCGCCGTCGGCGGCTTCGGCGCATACGGCGCGCCGGAAACGCTGCTTCAGGCGCTTGCCGACAGATTTGACGCAAACGGCGCGCCCACGGGGCTGACCGTCACCTGCGGCATAAGCCCCGGCGACAATTCCAAGGACAACGTCGGCCTTAACCGCATTGCCAAGACCGGGCTTCTCGACACCGTTATCGCCGGACACTTTGCAAATCCGCCCCTCATCGCCGAAATGGTCGGCAAGAATGAGGTCGCGGGCTATGCGGTTCCGCTCGGCGTTATGATCCATCTTTACGACGCGATAGCCGGGCACAAGCCCGCGCTTGTCACGAATGTCGGTCTCGGCACGTATGCCGACCCGCGCAACGAGGGCTGCAAGGCAAACGCCAAGGCCGTCGAGCAGGGCAGAGATATAGTTGAACTTGTCAATGTCTTCGGGCAGGAGAGCCTCGCATACAAGCCCTTCCCGATAGATTTCTGCTTTATCCGCGCCTATGCCGCCGACGAGGACGGCAACCTCAGCATGGAGGACGGCGCTCTCGGCGACTATATGTTCGACATCGCGGCGGCGACGCACAACAGCGGCGGCACGGTTATCGTCGAGGTCAAGAACATCGTCAAGACCGGCAGTATTCACCCCAAGAAGGTGCGTATTCACGCGCCGATGGTCGATTACGTTGTCCGCGCCGACGAGGATAAGTACAAGCAGGGCTACGCGGCGGACTTCCGCCCGGAGCTGTGCGGCGATATTACGGTTCCGGTCGACGCGCTCGCGCCGATGAAAATGTCGAACCGTAAGATAATCGCGCGGCGCGGCGTCATGGAGCTTACGCCCGACTGCATCATAAACCTCGGCATCGGTATCCCGTCCGGCATCGGCAGCGTTGCCAATGAGGAGGGCATACACACCACACTTTCGCTTGAGTCCGGCCCGCAGGGCGGCGTCCCCGTGGAGGGCATTGGCTTCGGCGCGAGTGCCGACCCTGAGGTCATATACAACATCAGCGACGTGTTCCATCTCTACGACGGCGGCGTCCTCGACCAGACCTTCCTCGGTGCGGCCGAGATAGACGAAGCCGGCAACGTCAACGTTTCCAAGTTCGGCACCCGCTGCACCGGGCCGGGCGGCTTCATAAACATCTCCCAGAACACTCCCTGCGTCTGCTTCGTCGGCACCTTTACCGCGGGCGGACTCGTCGAAGAGGTCAAGGACGGCAAGCTCGTTATCGTGCAGGAGGGACGCCAGCAGAAATTCGTTAAGTCCGTCCAGCAGATAACCTTCTCCGGCGATTATGCGCGCAAGACCAAGCAGCGCGTCATGTACATCACCGAGCGCGCCGTGTTCGAGCTGCGCGAGGACGGCCTCGTCCTCACCGAGATCGCGCCGGGCGTCGACCTTGAGAAGGACGTTCTCGGCCAGATGGGCTTTGCCCCGGTGGTTTCCCCGGAGCTGAAGCTCATGGACGAGCGCATCTTCCGCGAAGCTCCGATGCATACTAGCAAGTAATATCGCATATCATCGCTCACATTTTGAACAGCACCCCGCTTGTCAGGCAGTAGACATACTGCCCGGCAGGCGGGGTTTTGACTATATAAAACCTCAGTCGTGCAAAAGTTTCCCCCCGCGCCGGTATGCGTCTTGACAAGAAAAAACGCTGTTATTATAATAGTAATATGAAAAGGCTGTATTTGACAGTTTTTTATTCGCTCATCGGTTAGCTTTCTCTAACTGATGTAAAACATATTGAACTCACCCGGAGGCTGCTATGAACAATCTTATGAAAAGCTACCGGCGCGACTGCCTGCTCGGCGCGCTGAGCGCGGCGCTGATGCTGGCCGGTGACCTGTGCCTGAGCGTCATCCCCGCGAGCCAGACAGACAGCGGGCTTTTCCTGCGCGAAGCATATCTGAACGGCTCATACCCCGCGTGGCGTCTGCCGCTGCTGCTGGTGACGGGGCTGCTTGGCATGTCGCTGGCCTTTTTCACGGTGCGCGCCTCGTACACGCAGATCAAGCCGCAGTACCACAAGACCCGCATCGCCATCCTCATCGGCGGCGTTATCTATGTCGCCTCCGCCGGTGTCTTGCATTTCTTCATCGGCAGTCTCGCGGACTGGACGAGCACACTCGCCCCGCTCATCGGCAGCGAGCAGACCGCGGCGCTCATTCAGGCACAGTACGCCCGGCTGATACCCGCGATGCTGATCTCCTACGCGGGTATGTTCCTGCTCTGTCTCGGCAGCGCATGGGCGGTGCTGACGGGGAAAACCATCCTCCCGCGCCGGATGTTCGTGTTCCACATGCTGGTCTGGCAGATCATATTCGCCGGTATCCCCGACCTGCGGCAGGCGCTCGGCGCGGATATAGCCACGCTGGACTTCGTACTCAGCCAAGGCTCCGGAAATGTGGCGCTGCTCATATGGATGCTTGCAAACGCCGTCTGGGCGCGGCACGGAAAAGGAGGTACGGACAGATGAAAATTTATTCCTTCGGCGATGAGGCCGCCCCGGTCATTCTGCTCCTGCCCGGCACATGCTGCCACTGGAAGGGCAACTTCAGCCACGTGATACCGCTGCTCCAGAACGACTTCCACGTCCTCTGCGTCAGCTACGACGGCTTTGACGAGAACGAGCGCACGGAATTCACGACCATGGAGGACGAGGCCGAGAAGATCGAGGCGTACATCAACGTCCACTGCGGCGGACATATCCGCGCGGCCTACGGCTGCTCGCTCGGCGGCTCCTTCGTGGGGCTGCTGGCTGCACGGCGGAACATCCGCATGGACTACGGCATACTCGGCAGCTCCGATCTGGATCAGGCGTCGAAATTTGCGGCAAAGCTCCAGACCAAGCTGTTCCTGCCGCTGATATACCCCGTGGTTCGGGACGGAGAATTCAAAAGCCGCCTGCTGCAAAAGCAGATGGCGAAGCGCGCGGCGGAGATGGGCGAATACGTGAATGCGTTCATGTCCATGCTCGGCGGCGGGCGCCCCTACGTGACGCTGCAAAGCTGCAAGAACCAGTTCTATTCCGACATGATAACCCCGCTGCCGGACGGGCTTGACGTCCCCGGCACGGAGATACATATATTCTACGCGCTGAAAATGGGCGAAAAATACCGCGCCCGCTATCTGCGACACTTTGCCCACCCCATCATCCACGAGCAGGACATGCAGCATGAGGAGCTGCTGGCATGCCATCCGGAGGAATGGGCGCGGCTCGTGAAGAGCATAGCGCTGCATGGGTAATAATGCAGGGAAACACCCCGCACGGAGGACATTATGAAAGAAAGCTATATTGCTGTTGGGTTCAGAAAAACTGCCGCGGAGCGCTTCCCAGCGCAGAGCGGCGTGCTGAACGCGGCGTTCGCGGCACGGCTTGACGCACTGCGGCGCGAATACGCCGAAGCGTCAAAGGAAAAGCAGTCCCACCTCGAAAGTCAGATCCTGCCCCGGCATCGCGGCTTATGAGACGCTTCAAACGGTCATGCCGAAGGATGAGGCTCTGGAAACCGTGCACGGCTACATAGAGGAGCGCGCATGGAAGCTGAAGAAAATTATTCTGAAGCTGATGCGCATACCGGGCTTCTACCGCCGCGTGCCCGACATCTTCTGCAAGCAGACGCCGCGGCTCTTCGGCACGGCTGCGGGCTTTGCCGCCACGGATATCCAGACCTCCGGCGGCGTCTGGCGCATCGACATGACGCGCTGTCCGTATCACGACGCCTGTGTCGAACACGGCTGTCCGGAGCTGTGCCACTGCTTCTGCGACAGCGACGACATCACATACGACGGTATGCATCCCCGGCTTCTCTGGCGCAGAACCAAGACCTTGGGGCGCGGCGGCGACTGCTGTGATTTCAGCCTGAAGCTGGCGGAAAAATAAAACTATTCTGGGGGCGATTTTTTGTTCTGGGACAATGTCGCGTGGGTGTACGACGTTTTCGCAAACGTTATTAACAGAAAGGCGAACCGGGCGCTGTGCGCTGCGGTGGCGGAGCTTGTCTCGCCGTCGGACGAGGTGCTTGAGTGCGCCTGCGGCACGGGACTTCTCACCGGCGTGATCGCGCCCCGCTGCAAAAGCCTGACCGCGACGGATTTCTCCGCCAGCATGCTCAAACGCGCACGGCAGAAATACGAAAAGTATGGCGTGAAGTTCGAGCAGGCCGACATTATGAACCTCGCCTACCCTGACGGGAACTTCGACCTCGTCGTCGCCGCGAACGTGATACACCTGCTGGATGAGCCGTACCGGGCACTGCGCGAGCTTGACCGCGTGTGCAGGCCGGGCGGTCAGCTCGTCATCCCCACATATATGAACCAGACGGACAAGGGCACGACCAACGGTGTCTCGAACGCCATCGGCAAGGCAGGCGCGGACTTCAAGCGCGAGTTCACGCTGGATTCCTACAAGCGCTTTTTTGCCGACGCCGGATATACCGACGCGAGCTACACGTTCTGCGAGGGGCGCATCCCCTGCGCCGTCGCGGTTCTGAAAAAGAAAGGGTGAGGCAATATGAAGGTTGAAGCCTTGGACGAGAGCATTATTCACGACATCGGCCACGCGTTCGGCTATTACGATTACGGGACGGAGCACGGGCTGATCGACGCCTATCCCAGCCGCGACGCCGTGGTGGAGTTCATCTGCGGCTATGTGCGGATGGCGCTGCAAGGCGGGATACTGTACGCGACGAGCGAAAACGGCGAGGGCTACCTCGCCTACAAGCTGCCCACACAGAAGCTCAGCCCCAAAGCGCTCATTCCGCTGGCAAAAGGGCTGCTCGGCTCCATGAGCATAAAGGAGCTGTTCCGCTTCGCGCGCATAATGTCAAAGGGCGGCTCCGGGCTTGATAAGCGCCTTGACAAGGAGAAAAAGCCCTATATCTTCGTCGGCATGGTCTGCGTGCGGGAGCAGTATCAGGGGCAGGGCTACATGCGCAAGGTCATGGACATGGCCTTCGCCGAGGGCAACCGGCTCCGTGTCCCCGTGATACTGGAGACCGACGCGCAGTCAAAGTGCGATAAATACATGCATCTCGGCATGGAGCTTGCCGGGACGCGCAGCTTCGGCGAATACGGGAAGCTGTACGATTTGATAAAATATCCTGAGCTGGTATAGGCGGAGGGCAAAGATATGGAATTCAAGAAAAACTATTTTCAAGTAGGTTCGTCCGATGCGGCAGTTATCCTGCTGCTGGGCAGCGGCAGGAACAACGTGCTGACAAAGGGCGTAGCAAAGTGGCTCGCACAGCGCGGCGTGAACGCGCTGTGCCTCGGTCCGGAGAACGGCTCCGGTTATCACAGCTTCCCGCTTGAGAGTGTGGAAAAGTCTATCCGGTTTCTGAAGGAACAGGGCAACCGGAAGATCGGCATACTCGGCGCGTCCATTACGTCGATACCCGCTCTCATCTCCGCCGCGCGATTCCCGGAGATCAGCCTGACCGTCGCCGTCACGCCCTGCGATTTCGTGCTTCAGGGCTTCTCCAAGGAGAAGCGGGACGGCTGTGCGGAATGGCCGGTGGAGGGCGAATCCATGCTGACATGGCGCGGAGAACCGCTGCCGTACGTGCCCTACGCGTATAAGCATCCGCAGTATTGGCAGGTGGTGACCGAGGAGACAAAAGGCTCCGGCAACCTGCTCTCCTCTCAGCGCCTGTTCCGCGACACGGAAGCGCGCACGGAGCTGACGGACGCCGTTATGATACCGGTGGAAAATATCCGCGGCCGCCTGATGCTGATCGGCTGCGAGGACGACTGCCTCTGGCCGACGGCGCACTACATCCGCCGCATGGACGAGCGGCTGAAAGCCCGCGCGCACAGCTGCCGGTACGACGCGCTGGTCTACCCGCACGGCACGCACTTCGCTTTTCCGGAATCCATGCTGCGCCAGCTCCTACCGCTGTTTCCGGATCTAATCGTAGGCCGCGCGTTCCGCGCCGCCAGAGAATATCCGAAGGAGTGCCGCGCGGCGCGCGGCGATATCGACCGCCGCATGAAGCAGGCGATACAGGACTGGCTGAACGAAGCGGAATAAGCAAAGCAAGGATACAAAACATGCCGCGCTGTCTGCGGGCATGAGGAAAGAGGTTTATTATGCTGTATTCAGAGAAAGTAAAGGAATTTGAGGCGGCACATCCATCCGAGACGATAACGGTCGACGGCGCGAAGTACCGCTATGTGATGAGCGGCGCGGAGGGCGGCAAGACGCTGGTTCTCCTCAACGGCGGGATGAACACGCTTGAAATGTGGCTCGACTACGTGGACGATCTCGCAAGAGATTACCGCGTGCTGCTCTTTGATTATCCGCAGGAGCTGCGCACGAATCAGGAGCTTGTCGTCGGGATGCATGCGTTTTTCAAGGCGCTCGGCGTCGAGAACCCGATCTTCGTCGGCGCGAGCGACGGCGGCATGGTCGCGCAGATATACGTGCAGAAATTCCCCGGCGAGACCGGCGGGCTGATTCTGGTCTCCACCGGCGGCATGGACGCGGAGACGCTGAAGAGCCTGAAAAAGAAATACCGCCTTGCGCCGCTGATGCTGTGGTACATGAAGCACTGCAACTATGAAAAGCTCAAGCCGACGCTCATCAAGGCCGGTATGAGCCACCTCCGCGACGAGAGCCCGGAAGAAGTCGCCTACGCGCAGAACATGTTCGAGACTATTTTCAAGGACTTCAAGCAGGAAAAGGACGTACATATTTCCGGCCTGCTCGCAGATCTTATGAACCAGACCCCCGTGACGGCAGACGATTTCGCGGCGCTGGAGGGAAAAATTCTCCTCATTCTGCCCGATCAGGACTTCTTCTCCGGCAAGATGCAGCAGGATCTCATCAAGCTCATGCATGAGCCGAAGATAGCCTACGTCTCCGGCGGGCACCTCTCCACCGTGCTGAAGGCCGACGACTATATCCGGACGATACGCGAATTTCTCGGCAAGTGAGATAAGGACAACGCAATGAAAAAATTCAACTACACGATGAATCACAAGGCCGACGAAGCCTATATGGCGAAAATGTGCCACGAGGGCTGGGCGGCCACGAGTCTGGTCGAGGGCGTGTGGACGTTCGAGCCGTGCGCGCCGGATCAGTACGTCTACCGCGTGTGCTATCTGCGCGGCAAGAGCGCCGTGGAAGTGGAAGCGCTGAAGGATAAGCTTGCCGCGCAGGGCATCGAGTTTGTCTCGCGCTACTCCTTCTGGGCGATTTTCCGCAGCGAGCATGATTTCCGGCTCTACGCACCCGAAGAGGAGCTTGCCGTGTGCGAAAGCATCTACCGCCCGATGCCCATCGGCAGCGTCCTGAGCTGGCTCGCGTTCATCGCGTTCCTGCTGCTGTCGGTACGGGTCAGCGCGTGGTTTGTCATCCCTGCCGTTCTCTTCGGCATATACGCCGTGATGTGCACCTGTCTCGGCATATCCTATGCCAGACTTATTCGCAGACTACGGCGGGCATGATTTTTTGAAAGGCCGCATTATGAAAAGAGCATATTCCAAATCGCAATACGCGAAGCCCTACGAGCAGTACTGCCGCGAGCTGTATCCCGCCGAGGCAGAGCAGATTTTTCAGCGCGCCGAAGGCTATTATCTGGAGTTTATGAAGGACATGCCAGACCTCGGCGAGAACATGATGGCGAAAAACATGCTCGACTGGTTCACAATAATCTCCTTCTATGAGGCCAGCGGGCACAGGCTCGACGGTGAGGCGCTGCTGGAGATAAAGCGCCGCGCCGTGGAAAAGCTGAAGTTCATCGGAAAGCTCGTGGACGGCAACAGGAGCAAGTGGCCGTATAGGCTGTTTGAAAAGACCTATGTGAACTTCAACAGGATGCAGGCGGAGCATCAGGCAAAGGGCGAATGGCTGGACAGCTGGAAGGTTGAGATAAACCCCGACCGCCGCACCGAGGGCTTCAGCTTTCATCTCGTCGGCTGCCCGATCGCAAAGCACGCCAAGGCGCACGGCTACGGCGAGCTGCTGCCCTACCTCTGCAAAACCGACCACTACCTCGCAAGGGTCATGCACGCACGGCTGATACGCACGCAGACCGAAGCCCTCGGAGGCAGCTGCTGCGACTACTGGTACGTAGGCGACCAAAGCCCCGTGCTTGAAAAGTACAGGGACTTGGAGGAGATATGAATTCCGCCGGGAACACCGTTCTGTTCCCGGCGGAATTTCGCATATTTCCGTGTTTTTCGCCATAAATCGCGCCGCAGAATGTGACATATGCCATGGCAAAACTGATAAAACGCTTGAAAATCTGATAAGCATTCTTCCGGTTCTTGACATGTTTTCCTCAAAGTTATACAATTTATGCAATGACGCATATGGGGATTTTCGTATGTTATGTACAAGGCTTGCATGCAGATCCGGCCAGATGCGTTTGCGAAAAATTCTAAACGGAGGAAAAAACATGAAAAAGTATCTGGCAATGCTGCTGGCGCTCGTGATGGTGCTCGCGCTCTGCGCCTGCGGCAACACTTCCGCTCCTGCGGCTGATCCCACTCAGGCTCCCGCGGAGAACACCGGCGACGCCAACGCCGAGCAGCCCGCCGAAGAGGATCTCGTATCCCTCGCTCAGGCTGAGGGCGAGCTCGTTGTTTACGGCTCCTGCGAAGAGGAATATCTCGCAGCCGCCTGCCAAAACTTCGAGAAGCTCTACGGCATCAAGACCACCTATCAGCGTCTGTCCACCGTACAAGGCTTGCATGCAGATCCGGCCAGATGCGTTTGCGAAAAATTCTAAACGG
>CAVCWF010000137.1:302-9105 GCA_963605945.1 Lachnospiraceae bacterium | reverse complement strand
TTGCCCCCTCAAGCTCCCCCGCTGCTCTCTTATCTGTGCCCTGCTGCACATGTTTCTTGACAGACTAAGCTGCTCCAAAATGCATTTCGCATTTTGGAGCAGCCTTTCTTTTTTTATTCCGGAACGTGTATTTCCTTGATATTGAAGTCCTTGCCGGTAAGGACGGTTTTTTCAAAGCTGCCGCAGTTGGGGCAGTAGCCCTCATTTTCGACAACGTTGAATATCTCGTCGCACTCGTCGCATTCCGCCATGCCGGGGACGATCTCAAGTATGAGCTTCGTATCCTTCAGCGGAGTTTCGGCGGCGACGGCGGGGTACAGCTCCTCAACGTATTCGGGGATGACCAGCGACAGCTCGCCGACCTCGCATACGATCTCGCTTATCCGCTGAACGTTGTTGGCCTTCGCATAATCAAGGACAGTTTTGCACATGCTCCGCACTATGCCGATCTCGTGCATTGCGCCGCCTTACTTCTTGACGCTGCCAAGCTTTTTCTTCGCCAGACGCCCGATGGTGTACGGCGCGTTCGTGACGGCGGTGAGCAGGGTGCGGTAATACGTGCTGCCGACGTTGTCCATGGTCTTTTCAAGATGGATCGCGTCAAACTTGCACTTCGTAGTGCAGACGCCGCAGCCGATGCAAAGATCCTCGTCGATGACGGCACAGCCGCAGCCGAGGCAGCGGGCGGCTTCCTTCTTTATCTGCTCCTCGGTCAGCGTACCGCGCAGATCCTTGAAGGTCTTGAGCGCTTCGGCGGACGGGGCTTCGGGCGCTTTCTGGCGCGGAGCCGTGTCAAAGCTGCCGATGGAGACGGCGACGGTGGAGACGTCGAGCGGCTTGTAGTCGCGGTTGTCGCGGCCGAGATTCTGGGTCTGGCCGGGGTGGACGTAGCGGTGGATGGAGATCGATCCCTCCTTGCCCGCCGCAATCGCGTCGATGGCAAACTTCGGGCCGGTCACAACATCGCCGCCGGCGAACACGTCGGGGACGCTGGTCTGATAGCTCTGCTTATCGACGATGACTGCGCCGTTCTTCGCGGTCTTGAAATCCGCGATGCCGCTGAGGTCGATTTTCTGACCGATGGCAGAGATAACGGCTGTGGCGGGGATAGTCTCAAATTTGCCGGTGCCGACAGGCTTGCGGCGACCCTTTGCGTCAGGCTCGCCAAGCTCCATAAGCTCGACCTTGAGCTGTTCGGCCTTGCCCTCGCCGAGAATTTCGGCGGGCGCGGCGAGGAACATGAACTTCACGCCCTCGGCTCTGGCCTCTTCGACCTCGTCCGCTGCCGCGGGCATTTCTTCCTCACTGCGGCGGTATACGACCGTGACGCTCTTCGCGCCGAGACGCGCTGCACTGCGGGCGACGTCGATGGCGACATTGCCGCCGCCGATGACCGCGACGCTCTTGCCGACCTTGGGCTTCTTGCCGAGGTTGACCTCGCGCAGGAAATCAATGCCGGTGTAAACGCCGGGCAGCTCCTCGCCCTTGCAGCCGAGGGACGTGCCCTTCGATGCGCCGATGCCGAGATAGAAGGCCTTGTAGCCCTCGGCGCGCAGCGCGTCGAGCGTGACGTCCTTGCCGACCTCAACGCCGGTTCTGAACTCGACGCCCAGCTCCTTGAGAATGTCGATCTCCGCGTTGACGACGGCCTTGTCGAGACGGAAGGAGGGGATGCCGAGAGTCAGCATTCCGCCGAGCGCCTCTCCCTTTTCAAATACTGTCACGGGATAACCCTTGAGCGCGAGGTAGAACGCACAGCTCATGCCCGCGGGGCCAGCGCCGATGACGGCGATCTTCTCGGTGTAGGGGCGGCCGGTCAGGCTCAGCATCTTGGGAACATAGCGGTGCTCCGCGTCGAGATCCTTTTCGGCGATGAACTTCTTGATATCGTCAATAGCGACGGAGGAGTCGACAATGTTTCTTGTACATGCCGCTTCACAGGCTTTGTTGCAGATACGACCGCAGACGGCGGGGAAGGGGTTCTCTTTCTTGATGAGTTCGAGAGCTTCCTGATATCTGCCCTCGGAGGCGAGCTTTATGTAGCCCTGTACGGGGATATGCGCGGGACATGTCGCCTTGCAGGGCGCAGTGCCGCTTTCCATGACGTCGGAGCGCGTGGTGCGGTATTCGACGTTGTAGCTGCTTCTGTCCCAAGGAATGGCGCGGTCGGTGTCATACGCGTCAGAGACATGGGGGTTCGTAGTGCAGTTTTTCTGGCCGAGGCGGATGGCGTTCGTCTGGCAGTTTTCAACGCACTGGCCGCAGGCAACACAGTTTTCCTTGTTAATTCTCGCAACGAAGTTGGAGCGGATGGCGTTCTTTGCGCGGAACATCTCCGCTAGGCGCAGCGCGAAGCAGGAGCAGCCGCAGCAGTTGCATATCGCGGTGGTATCCTCAAAGCCGGGGGTCTGGTTTATCTCGTGCACAAGGCCGTTGTCCTCGGCGCGGCGGAGCACTTCGTATGCTTCCTCCTTGCTGATGAGCCTGTGCGCGCCGGTCTTGCTGTAAGTGATGGCGTTGTCGTTGAGGTACATGCACATGTCCTCTTCGAGGTGTCCGCAGCCCTCGCCCATGAGACGGCGGGCGCGGCGGCAGGAACATGGGCCGACGGATATCGCTGTCGCGTTCTCAATAAGCGTTGCGATCTCGTCATAGGACGCGGTCTTGGTGTTGTTCTCGATGGCGCTCATGACGGGCATGACGCGCATCATAAACATGCCGAGCTTGCCGGAGTTGAAGGTCGGGGCGACCATTTCGGGACAGCGGCGGGTGTACTCCTCGAAGCAGTAGCCGAGGTCGGGGTAGCGGTCGCACTGCTCACGGTTGGAGAGGATGCCCTCCATGATGCCGGGAACCCAGATGGGGTAATAGTAGCAGTCGCAGGCGCCGACCTTGCGCGAGCGGACGATGCCGGCGGCGATGAGCTTGTCAAGCTGCTCCTTTACGAAGCTTTCACTTTCGTTGCAGCGCTTTGCAACCTCCTGAAGGGTTCGGTTCGTCTCAAGGCGCAGGTGCATCATAACGCGGCACATGTCGTCGTCAACGATGGGGTTGAGTATGCGATACTCAGGGCTTTTGTAGGTGATGCCGGTGTAGGTAAGACTCTCAAGGCTGATCTTCGTTGCCAGCTTGAGAATATTGGGTCTATTTGCCATAAAACCACCTCGTACGTAATGAAGATATGTACATAATAGCATATATATAGCCCGCTTGCAAGGAAATTAACAGATTTGGTGACATTTTTGACATAGTATGAGAAGTGTCGTAAGTTATTAAAAATTCTGAAGCTTCCGGCTTCGTCTTGCTTTGTCTTGATTTGTTAACAATTTTTCTGTATAATCGGCACATACTGACGGGACGGAGCGCGGAAGATGAACAACAACGGCTTTGAAATAGAGCGTAAATATCTTATACGGTACCCGAATCTCACCATACTCGGACGCAATGCCGAGGCGACGGACATCGTGCAGACCTATCTGCTGTGCCCGGAGCCGGGCAGCTCGGAGCGGGTGCGCAAGCGCGGCGCGGACGGGGTGTATGTCTATACGCACACGATGAAGACCCGCGTGAGCAATATGCGCCGGGTCGAGATAGAAAACGAGATAAGCGAGCGGGAATATAACGAATATCTCCGCTTTGCAGACCCGAAGCGCAGGACAATATATAAAACGCGCTACTGTCTGGAGTATAAAAACCAGCTTTTTGAAATCGACGTTTATCCCTTCTGGAGTGACCGCGCGGTGATGGAAATCGAGCTTGAGGACGAGTCACAGCGCATCAGATTCCCGGAGATGATAGATATAATAAAAGAAATCACCGACGACGGCAGATACACGAACAAGGCGCTCGCAACGGGCGCGATACCGAACGACATTATATAGGCTTTGTAATCCGCATTTTATATTCGGAGGGAGCTGCTTTTGAAACGAGCCGATAAGAGTGATGCCGCAGTACAGAAAAAATATAGGGTTTCCAAGTTTGCCAACGGGACATATATCATTGGGCTTGTTGGGTTAATTGCATGCAATGTGTTGGTGTATGTACTTGAACAAGCTGGTGAAATGGGAACAGATGTTTTAACACACTGGCTTATGAAAATTGGTGTTGCTGGATATCTGTGGCTATTGCTGTTTGACATTGGATCATATAAATTTTCAATCTCGGAATCCGGCATCGTGATGTATACAGGAATGAAAACGCATTCCTTCGCATGGGATGAATTTGAAGATTGGGGAACATTTGATGTCAATGTTTCCAGCCCGGACGTCGTCAGTACTTTCTGGATATATTTCTCAAAAAAGTACGTCACAATAAAAGAAAAAGACAGCTTCCTGCGAAAAAAGCGATATGACCTGAAAAATGTTGCGTTCTTTCAGTACAGCTCCCAGATTTATAACGAGATAAAAGCGTATTTCCCAGAGAAGATACGCAGCTCGATTGATGAAGAAATAGGCTGTATAAATGTCATAATGACTAGACAGGAACGCCGAATCAACAAGTAGAAACAGACATGGAGGAACATAATGAAAAAGATAACCGCACTTCTTATTGCAGCGCTGTTGGCATTATCGCTCTGCGGCTGCGAGCAGATAGAACAGCTCAAGCAGATAGAGCTGCCTACCCCCAGCGTTGAGCCGAGTGAGACGCCCGAACCCACTCCCGAAGCGTCCGAGGAACCGGAGGCGACTCCCGAACCCGCGTCTGAAGCGGCGGAGCCGTCCACGTACGTGACCATCAGCATCGGCGAGCACAGGGAGACCTACTACGCGCCCGACGATGAAAACCAGATGATACTCGACTTTTCCTACGAGACGCCGACCGTCCATATCTACGGCAGCGACGCGGCATCCGAGAAGATTAACGATTTCATCGCCGCGCTGGATGAGGAATATTACACCGGCAGCAACTATGTCGAGGGCGGCTACGGCGTCGGCATCAACGGAATGCTCGACATGGCTTACGACAATCTCTCCTATGTGCGCGAGAACAACGTCGAAGCGAATCTGACCCTTGCCAGCAACCGCACCGTGCTTGTCGCGCGCGCGGACGAGAAGCTCATCTCGCTGCTTTATAACGACTACTCCTACACCGGCGGCGTACACGGCAACTACGGCTATACCGGCCTTATCTTCGACGCGGAGACCGGCGAGCAGCTGACGCTGGATAAGCTTGCGCCCGATCTCGACGCGTTCAAGACGTGGCTGACGGCGGCAATGGTCGAAAAGGTCAATTCCGATGACGAGCTGAAGCAGATGCTTACGGTGGACGACGTTGAGACCGCGCTCGCGGCGCTTATCCGCGAGGGCAGCTGGTATCTCGACGGCGACGGACTGACCGTGTTCTCAAGCGTTTACGAGATAGCGCCGTACGCGGCGGGCGTTATAAACTTCAAGTTCAGCTATGATGAGATAGCCCCGTATATCGACTCGAAGTGGCTCCCCGCGGCGCGCACCGGCTCCGGCGAACTTGAAGCTCTTGCAATCGACGCGCTTCCGGAAGGGACTGAGATCATCGACAAGGTCACCGTGAATTCCGGCGAGACTCAGCTGTGCATCAAGGTCAGCGGCGCGGTGTACGATGTGAGCGTGTGCTCCGTCGAGTATGCGGACTTTGACAGCCGCTTCTACACCACGGGCGAGCACTGGTACTGCAGCTTTATGAAGGACAGCGCCATCCAGCTTGAGACGATGATCCCCGACGGCATCCCGAATCTGATGATATCCTACACCGACGCCGACGGCGTGAATCACTCCAAGCTCGTCTCCCAGAGCGGCATGGACGGCAGCTTCCTGCTCATAGACGATAATATTGAGGTTCTCGGCTGATTTAGGCACAAAATATCGAAAAAATCATTGACATTCAGGCTCTGACATGCTATTATCTTTAAGCCGCATCGAAGGGGTATTAAGAGAGGTATGCCCTCCGCCCTAAGAGCGAGACCTGAAGAGAGGAAGGAAATTCACATGAAGCATGCTATCATCGTTACCGGCGGCAAGCAGTACCGCGTGGCAGAGGGCGACGTTATCTTCGTTGAGAAGCTGGATGTCGCAGCCGGCGAGTCTGTTAAGTTCGACAAGGTTCTGGCTGTTATCGACGGTGAGACCGCACAGTTCGGCGCACCCGTTATCGAAGGCGCAAGCGTCTCTGCAAATGTCGTCAAGAGCGGCAAGGGCGCAAAGGTTCGCGTTTACAAGATGAAGCCTAAAAAGGGCTACCGCAGAACTCAGGGTCACAGACAGCCTTATACTAAGGTTCAAATCGAAACCATCAACGCATAAGTTTCCCCGCTACTAATGACTAATGGAGGTGTAACCTAAATGGCACATAAAAAAGGTATGGGTTCTACCAAGAACGGCCGCGACAGTGAGTCTAAGCGTCTTGGCGCCAAGAGAGCCGACGGTCAGTTTGTTCTCGCCGGCAATATCCTTGTCAGACAGCGCGGAACCAAGATCCATCCCGGCACCAATGTCGGTAAGGGTAAGGACGACACTCTGTTCGCTCTTGTAGACGGCACCGTGAAGTTCGAGCGCCTTGGCAAGGACCGCAAGAAGGTCTCTGTTTACGAAGAAATCGCTCAGTAAATTTTGACTTAAAAAAGCCGGACGTTCCCGTCCGGCTTTTTTCGTTAAGGCGTCGCCATCGCCTTATATTTGATTCAGAACGCTAAAAGGAGGCAATATGGGAACTTCTTTTGTAGATAAAGCGCGCATCAGCGTCCACGCCGGCAAGGGCGGGGACGGGGCGGTCGCGTTCCACCGCGAGAAGTACGTCGCGGCGGGCGGCCCCGACGGGGGCGACGGCGGCCGCGGCGGCAGCGTCATATTCGTCGCGGACGACAATATGTCCACGCTGATGGACTTCCGCTATAAGCGCAAATACGTCGCCGGAAACGGCGCGAACGGTCAGGGCAAGCGCTGCTACGGCAAGGACGGCGAAAGCCTGTATATCAAAGTCCCGCGCGGCACGATAATACGCGACACCGAGACCGGCGCAATCATGCATGACATGTCCTCCGGCGAGAACTTTGTGGCCGCGAAGGGCGGCCGCGGCGGCTGGGGCAACATGCATTTCGCAACGCCGACGCGTCAGGTGCCGCGCTTTGCAAAGCCCGGCCTTCCCGGCGAAAGCCATGATATCACGCTGGAGCTGAAGCTGCTGGCGGACGTAGGTCTCGTCGGCTTCCCGAACGTCGGCAAATCGACGCTGCTGTCCGTCGTCAGCAAGGCGCACCCGAAAATAGCGAATTATCATTTCACCACCCTGTTCCCGAACCTCGGCGTCGTGTATGTCGACGAGGGCGTCTCCTTCGTAATGGCCGACATTCCGGGCATCATCGAGGGCGCATCCGAGGGCGCGGGGCTTGGGCATGACTTCCTGCGTCATATCGACCGCTGCCGTCTGCTCATCCATCTGGTGGACGTGTCCGGCAGTGAGGGGCGTGACCCTGTCGAGGACTTCGACGCGATAAACGCGGAGCTGCGCGAGTATAACCCGGAGCTTGCCGAGCGCCCGCAGATTGTCGCGGCCAATAAATGCGACCTTCTGGGCGACGACAGGGCGAATATCGACCGTCTGCGCGCCAGAGCCGAGGAGCTGGGCTATGAGTTCTTCGAAATGAGCGCCGTGACCCACGAGGGCACGCGCGAGCTTATAAAGGAGTGCGCCCGCCGCCTCGCGGAGCTGCCGCCGATAGCGAGCTACGAGGCCGACTATGTCCCGCCGGAGCCTGTGATAGACACCTCCGAGGAGCTTGAGATACGCCAGTTTGACGATATGTGGATCGTCGAGGGGCCGTGGCTCCAGCGCCTTGTTGCGACGATCAATTTCGGCGATTACGAGAGCCGGATGTACTTCGACAAGGTTCTGCGCGAGGCCGGAGTGTTTGAGCGCATGGAGAAGATGGGCGTCAAGGACGGCGACACCGTCAGCATGTACGACCTGATGTTTGAATACAAAGACTGATAATCAAAGACCGAAAAAGACTTGGCAGGAAGCCAAGTCTTTTTTGCACTCCATATTGAGCGCGCGGTATATTTGTGGTATAATATATTATTCTGATATATTAACTCTGGAGACAGCTATGGATAAATTCAAGCTTGTATCGCCGTATCAGCCGACGGGGGACCAGCCGGAAGCGATAGACGGCCTTGTGGCAGGCATTGAGAACGGAATAGACGAACAGGTGCTGCTCGGCGTCACCGGCTCCGGCAAGACCTTCACGATGGCAAACGTCATCGCCCGCGTCAACCGGCCGACACTTGTTCTGGCGCACAATAAGACCCTTGCGGCGCAGCTGTGCAGCGAGTTCAAGGAGTTTTTCCCGGAAAACGCGGTCGAGTATTTTGTCTCGTATTACGACTATTATCAGCCTGAGGCGTACATCCCGCATACGGACACGTTTATTGAGAAGGACTGCTCGATAAACGACGAGATAGAGCGCCTGCGCCACAGCGCGACGTCGAGCCTATTCGAGCGGCGCGACGTTATCGTTGTGTCCTCGGTGTCCTGCATCTACGGCTTGGGCGACCCGATAGACTATGCCAACATGGTCATATCCCTGCGCCCCGGCCAGACGAGGGATTTCGACGAGCTGCTGAGAAAGCTCATCGAGATACGCTACGAGCGCAACGACATCGCATTCGAGCGCAACATGTTCCGCGTCCGCGGCGACACGGTCGAGATTTTCCCTGCCTATTCAAACGACAAGGCCATACGCGTGGAGTTCTTCGGCGACGAGATCGACCGCATAAGCGAGATAAACGTCGTGACCGGTATGCCGACGAGGATACTGAGCCACGCCGCG
>CAVCWF010000137.1:0-195 GCA_963605945.1 Lachnospiraceae bacterium | reverse complement strand
CCGCGAGCCACTATGTCACGACCAAGGAGAAGATGGCCGCCGCCATCGACGAGATACGCCGCGAGTGCGATGAGCGCGTCAAGTGGTTCGAGGAGAACAACAAGCTCATCGAGGCTCAGCGCATCCGCCAGCGCACGGATTACGACATCGAGATGATGCAGGAGCTAGGCTACTGCACCGGCATCGAGAACTATT
>CAVCWF010000136.1:0-5774 GCA_963605945.1 Lachnospiraceae bacterium | reverse complement strand
GACCAACGCCGCCATCAACGAGGGCAACTCCGGCGGCCCGCTGTACAACATGTACGGTCAGGTTATCGGCGTCACGAATATGAAGATGATGTCGTCCTATTCGAGCATCGAGGGCATAGGCTTCGCAATTCCGAGCACCACGATGCGCGATATCGTGAACGCACTCGTCAAGGATGGCGAGGTCAGAGGCCGCCCGTCGATCGGCATAACCGTCGGCGCGATACCCGATAATGCGTCGTCGCATTACGATATCCCCGGCGGACTCTATATCTCCGACGTCACCAAGGGCTCGGACGCTGAGGCTAAGGGCATCAAGGTCGGCGATATCCTGCTTGAATGCAACGGCGTCGAGGTCAAAACGACGGACGATGTTGCCGAGATAAAGAGCGAATTGAGCGTGGGCGACAGCATCCATTTCAAGATCTGGCGCGACGGGGAGACCTTCGAGGTCGATGTTGTGCTGATGGATACGAACGACATTTATAACTGACGCAGAATAATAACAAAAAAGGCTTTGACATATTCGTCAAAGCCTTTTTGCGTTATCTGAAAGTTCAGCCCTTGTAGCCTATGCGGTCTGCCAGTGCCTGCTCGATGATGACGACGGCGTCGCGGTGCAGCTTCATAAAGGTGACGGGGCATTCCGTCGTGATCTCGTCGGAAAGGAGCAGCTTCCTTGCTGCGTCATCCTTGCTGCCGCTGATTATAAGCAGCAGCTTGCGGGCCTTCATTATCCCGCCCATGCCCATAGTGACGGCGCAGCGGGGCACATCGTCGCGGCTCGCAAAGAAGCGGGCGTTCGCATCGATCGTGCTCTCGTCAAGCTTCTCGCGGTGTGCGTCCGCGTGGAGGACGGAACCCGGCTCGTTGAAGCCGAGATGGCCGTCGGGGCCGACGCCGAGCACCTGCACGTCAACGTCGCTGCGCTCAATGACGGCGTTGAACTCGGCGATACTCGCGTCCACATCGCCGACGCCGCCGGCGACATAGGTGTTCGCTTTGTCGATGTTGATATGGTCAAAAAGATTGCTGTTCATAAAATAGCGGTAGCTCTGGTCATGCTCCGGGGCAAGGCCGATGTACTCGTCAAGATTCACGCTGTGCACGCGGGAGAAATCCAGCCCCTCCTCGGCGCAGCGGCGCGCCAGCTCTTTGTACATCCCAACGGGGCTGGAGCCTGTGGCCAGACCAAGGCAGCAGTCGGGCTTGGCGCGGACGATGCCTTCTATAATATCTGCGGCGGCAGAGCACTGCTCGGAATAATCTCTGGCAATGATGACTTTCATGGTAAACCTCCAAATAATTATAACAAAAAGCCGCATAACGGCGGCCTTTGTTCCGGTAACATGATTATATGTGCTTCCGCGGCAATAGTCAAGGCGAAAGACTTGCAAAATTGTGCCGCTGCTTGGCATTTTTGCCAAAAATTAAGAAAAATTCAGACAATATGTTATTGCGTTTTGTGCATGTTCGTTGTACAATTGTAAATGTAATGTAATACTTTTCGGAAACACCTGGACAAATGGGGAGGATAAAGATGAAAAAAAGGCTCTTATGTTTGCTCCTTATGGTTACACTGCTTGCCGGAATGATGCCGGCGGCCTTTGCCGAAGGAAATATCGTCAGCTACACGGTAAAAAGCGGCGACACGATGCTGACAATCTGCGAGGACGCAGGGCTTGAATACTACTCATGCCGCTGGTGCATTATAAAGCTCAACGGCTTTTACAGTGAGAGTCAGCTCGGAAGGATCTATCCGGGGCAGACTATCAAGCTGCCCGCCAGCGTCGAGGTGTCCGCGAAGATAATGAGCGGCGAGCTCAATCTCGACGGCACGGTTCCTGAGGCGAAGCCCGCAGAGACTCCCGCGCCGGCTGAAGATAAGCCCGCGGAGAGCGGTTCCGGCGAGGCGAATATTATCAAGCACACAGTTGGCGAGTGGGACACTCTGATCTCCATCTGCGGCAGCTACGGGATGAACTATTATAACGTCAAGTCTGCAATAATGAAGCTTAACGGTTTCACCAGCGAGAAGCAGCTCGATGTGCTGAGTCCCGGTCAGGTCATAAAGCTCCCGGCCAGCGAGGACGACGCGAAGAACGTCACGTCGGGCAGCTCCGCATCCGGCGGCTCTTCGGCGGGCGGTTCTGCATCCGGCAGCACTGGTTCCGGCAGCGGCATAAGCTATGTTGTCAAGGCGGGGGACACCTTTATCACGATATGCGAGTCGCACGGGCTGAATTTCTTCGCCATAAAGAATCAGCTTATGAAGCTCAACGGCTTCAAGAGTGCGAGCCAGCTTGATTCACTGCGCGTCGGCCAGACGGTAAAGCTCCCCGGCAGCAGTTCGGCTCCGAGTACGCCCGGCACGCCATCTGCGTCTGACAAGCCCTCTACTCCGAGCACCGGCGGCGAGACCACGACTCCGGATACTCCTGCTCCGTCCGTCGATTACAAGACGATAAGCCACACGGTAGGCGAGTGGGACACGCTGGTCAAGGTCTGCGGCAACTATGGGATGAACTTCTATGCCGTGAAGTATGCTATAATGAAGCTCAACGGCTTCACCAGCGAGCGTCAGCTCGACATACTGAGCAACGGTCAGGTCATAAAGCTGCCCGCCAGCGAGGATGACGCAAAGCTTGTTATGAGCGCCTCCACCACGACGACGAAGCCTTCCGGCGGCAGCACCGGCGGTACATCCACCGGCAGCAGTTCCACAACCGGCGAGAGCGTGGCGTACCACATAATCCCCTATACCTTCCAGTCCGGTGATACCGTATATAATATATGCCTCAGCATGGGCGTGGATTTCGAGAAGAATTCTGACCTCATAAAGAAGCTCAACTCCATCAAGGACTACCGCAGTATTGCCGATGGCAAGGTGCTCTTGATCCCCTGTCCCAAGGCTCCGGAGAGCGGCAACTACTATAAGGTGGTGGCGCACAAGCTCGTCTCCGGCGAGACGGCGGAGAGCGTCACAGCGGGCTACGGCCTCGATTACAGCAAGGTTCTGAACATGATGAAGCTAGTGAACGGCAAGGACAGTTTCGAAATGATATATGCCGGAACGATACTCTATGTTCCGGTGAACTGCAAGGCGTAAGAAACACAGTATCGGCGCACGCCCGGCAGAATAAAAAATGAAACGGTCACAGCGGAGCAATCCGCTGTGACCGTTTTTGCGCTATGAGGTAATTAAAGTATATGGACTTTCCGGAAATGTCAAAGGAGCGATACACCGTCTGACATAGGGCTGGCTCCGCATGGGACGTGTGCTGGGAGCCGGAAGCAACCGATGGCAGACGTTTTGCGGACGAATAGTTTGGCTATATCCACCTCCTGCTCTAGCTTCCTCGCCTCCGACCTCGAAGTCGAGGTTCACGGCGAATATCTCAGGAAGGAGTAAACAGCATTTTTAAATCTGAATAGGCAATAGTATCACAGCAGAGCCGTTTCTTGAATAGAAACGGCTCTGCTTTTTCATGTTTATTTCCGGAAAACAATGCCCGGAAGGGAAAAGCCAATGCGAATAAATACTAACTAGAGTGATTACAAAATAATCCATCAATTAAAAACCCAAGGTTTACTAACGCAATTGTCACAGCCCATGAAAGCGGAAATGCGCGGTAGAGCGTTGGCAGCGTGGGGGCTGCTCGAAACACTGTGCAGACCCAGATGATGCGGAATGCACAGGTTCCGATCATAGTGCTGACGGCCGGATACAGCGCGTGCCCGCTGCCGCGCAGAACGCCCGCCGGTATTTCGTAGAAATTGCAGATCGGTTCAAACAGCAGAATACCCAGAATACGAACTCCGGCGCTTTCAATTACGGCGGTTTCCGGCGTAAACAAGCCGGAGAAAAAGCCGCGGAACAGGACAATCGTAAAAATCGGAATGGAGCTGCACACGGTCGATAATCCAAGACACAGCCACAAAATGCACTTGCACCGTTTGCGCTGCCCGGCGGCATGGTTCTGGCCGGTGAAGGTTGTTGCCGTCTGGCCGAATGCCGTAATGATATAGTATGTGAAGTATTCAAAGTTCATGGCAATGGTGCTCCCGGCGATCGCTGTCTCGCCAAAGCGGTTGACCGATGCCTGCACAAAGATATTGGCAAAGCAGAAAACAGCGCCCTGCACGGCGGACGGAATGCCGGTTTTCAGGATATCCCACGCAATGCGCAGGGAAAATCTTGGCCTGCGGAATGAAAGCTGAAACATTTCATCGCTTGCCAGACGGTGAAGCACCACAAGCGCCGAAAGCACGGTGGAAATATCAGTGGCAATCGCAACCCCGGCGACGCCCATACAGAATACAATCACAAAGAGCAGATTGAGTCCGATGTTTGCAATCCCAGAAATCATCAGCGCAAGAAACGGATAGCGGCTGTCGCCGCGCGCCCTCAGCGCGGCGGCACCGAAATCATACAGCAGCAAAAACGGGTAGCCCAGCATATAAATCCGCAGATATAGCTCCGCATCATCAAAAATGCCGGACGGCGTCCGAATCAGCCGCAGCAGCGGCGCCGCGCCGGTCTGCCCCAAAAGCAGGCCGATGATACCGGCCAGACATGCCAGAAGCATCGACGTCTGCACTGCGGCAGGCATTTCCGTAGTCCTGCTTCGACCGATGTTATTTGCAATCAGGATATTTGCGCCGATGGATAAGCCGGAGGAGACCGTAACTATCAGCGCAATGATCTCGGTGTTTGTGCCTACCGCCGCGAGTGCGTTCTCATTGCCGAAATAACCGACGACAGCGGTATCAGCTGCGTTGAATAGCTGCTGAACCATACTGCTCAGCGCAATGGGCAGCGTAAACAGCAGCAGTTTCCCGGTAAGCGGCCCGTGCAGCATGTCCATATCTGATGTTTTTATGTTCATATTCACTCGCTCCCGAATCAGTCTTGCAATATAATACAGGAAGCGGTAAAATGTGAAAAGCGAATATTATAGATGATTAAAATCGAAGAATGGAATGAATGCGGTATGGATAATCCTTTGCTGAAGTATCTTGCCTTTATTAAAACGGTGGAGCGGGGCAGCTTCACCCGTGCGGCGCAGGAGCTTGATTACGCACAGTCGTCTATCAGCAAGATGGTTGCGGATTTGGAGAGTGAATGGGGGATGACGCTGCTGGAGCGCAGCAAAAACGGCGTCTGCCTGACCTCTGCCGGAGAGCAGATATTGCCGTTCCTGCGCAAGGTCCTGAACGACCATCAGGAGTTAGAGGGGCAGATCTGCCGAATGAACGGGCTGGAGACCGGCGTTGTCCGCATCGGCACCTTTGCCAGCGTGGCTATCAACTGGCTTCCGAATATCTTTGCCGCGCTGCAAAAGGACTATCCCGGCATTGAGTACGAAATGCTGCTTGGCGACTATGACGAGGTGGAGCAATGGATCAAGGAAGGGCGGGTGGACTGCGGCTTTCTGCGCATTCCGACGCGCATCCAATTTGATACGATTCTGCTGAAACAGGACGAGTACAAAGTTGTGCTTCCGGCGGGGTACTACCTCGCCGAAAGAGAAACGGTTGCCATTGAAGACTTGAACGGTTTGCCGTTTTTGCTGTTGGAGCATGGCGGGAAAACGGAAGTTTCCGACCTGCTGGAACGCTTCCATGTGCAGCCGGATATCCGATTCACCACATGGGAGGACTTTGCAATTATGGCGATGGTGGAAAAGGGGATGGGTGTCAGCATTCTGCCGGAGATGATTTTGCAGCGCATCCCGTATCAAGTCGAGATACGTTCCCTGCAAAGCCCGTACTAT
>CAVCWF010000135.1:0-3254 GCA_963605945.1 Lachnospiraceae bacterium | reverse complement strand
CCGCGGACAATCCCTCAGTCGCTTCGCGCCAGCTCCCTTTGCACAAGGGAGCCGAGAGCGACGCCCCCGCCCCCTCATCCCCCGCACTGTGCGCACACTTCGCGCGGCTCTGCGCCGAGGCGGATGCGCTGCACCGCGCCGACCCCGGCTTCGACCTCGATTCCGCCCTGCGCGACCCGGCCTTCGTGCGCCTGACCGCGCCGGACGTGGGCGTGCCGGTCGCGGACGCGTGGTACGCGCTGCACCGCCGCGAGTATGCCGAGACGCTGCGCCGCGAGAGTCTGGAGCAGGCCGCGGCGGCGGTGGCGTCGGGAAGCCTGCGGCCGCGGGAGGGCGGACGCACCAGCGGCGGCGAGCTGCTGGGCACCGACCCGCGGCACATGACCGCCGCCCAGCGCGCGGAACTGCGTGACCGCATCAAGCGCGGCGAGCGCGTCTACCCGCGGTGAGGTGAAGGGATTGTAAAACGGGACGGCACAGCGGCCGTCCCGAAAACATCGCGCACCGCACCGCATGACAAATCAGCGCACTCGCCCCAATCCCCCTGTCATTGCGAGCCCAGTTCGCAAACTGGTCGTGGCAATCCGCATCCCCTAACGCCGCACATAAATACCGCATCGCCCCAAAGAGAAACGGATTCCCACGTCGCTTCGCTCCTCGGAATGACAGAGGTAGTCTTTATATTGCCTTTTCTTTTCCCAAATGGCACTTTCCATACCCCGGCGACCCCTCAGGCGGTCTTACGACCGCCAGCTCCCCTAAGAGGGGAGCCAAGAGCACATTCACTACCCACACTATGTAAACCAAATTATGTAACCACAAAAGGAGACAACCACATGACCAAAACCAACACCACCCGCGGCATTGACCTCCAGCTTTTCGCCGACGCGGGCAGCCTCGTCAACGGCACCGCGGGCTTCGTCAACGCCTCCAGCGGCGTGACCAGCGCCTTCGACACCACCAACACCCTCGCGCCCGAACTCAAGAGCTTCTACGACACGGAGCTGCTCGAAAACGCGTGCGCCGAGATGGTCTACGCCCAGTTCGCCAAGCGCCAGCCCCTCCCCGCCAACCACCACGGCGCGGTCGAGTGGCGCAAGTGGAACAGCTTCGACCGCGCCTCGAAGCTGACCGAGGGCGTCATCCCCACCGGCCAGAAGTTCGGCGTCACGACCGTCACCGGCACCATCGACCAGTACGGCACCTACACCGCCATCACCGACAAGCTGGAGCTGCGTGCCTACGACGACGTGATCCTCGGCGCGACCGAGGAGATGGGCGCGTCGGCGGCGGAGACTCAGGAGAAGCTGATCCGCGACGCGCTCCTGCTCGGCACCAACGTCCTCTACTGCGACAACATCGACCTCGGCACCAACGAGCTGCTGGGCACTCCGACCAACTGCGCGGAGATGGCGGCGGGCGGCACTGCCAAGAATAAGTACAACGAGGACTACTGCCTCGGCTGGAGCATGTTGACTCCGTCCATGGTCAATAAGGCCGTGACCATTATGAAAAAGAACCGTGTTCCGCGCATAAACGGGCGTTATTACGCAGTTGTGCACCCGTCCGTTGCGCACGACCTGCGCCAGTGGGACGGCTGGATCGAGGCGCATAAGTACGCCGCGCCCGAAGAGCTGTTCAACGGCGAGATCGGCGAGCTGCACGGCGTGCGCTTCATCGAGAACAGCTTCGCGCCGGTTCTGGGCGTGAAGGGCGCGACCGCGGACGATGATGACAGCTACGTCAATCAGGAGCGCGGCCGCACCTACGCGACGTATTTCTTCGGCAAGGACGCCTTCGGCATCATCGACCCGGAGGGCGGCGCGCTGGAGATGATCATCCATGACAAGGGCGAAATCGGCGGCCCGCTGAACCAGTTCTCTACTATTGGATATAAGTTTGAGACGAACGGCGCGACGATCCTGTACCCTGAGCGCATGCTGCGCGTGATGAGTGTGTCCAGCTTCTCCGCCACCGACGAGGTGAATTGAGCGGGGGCGCTGCCCTTTCTTTTCCCTACTGGCAATTACTAAAGACTGGCGACCCCTCAGGCGGCCAATGGCCGCCAGCTCCCCTAAGAGGGGCGCCAAGAGAGTGCGTCGCGTCGCCATGCGCCAATCCAAAACCTTTGCCGCGAAGCGCTGCCCCTTCTAGGGGAAGTCCCCAGTGCGCACACTGGGGAAAGGGGTCGCCAGAGCTGAGATACGAGCAGGGGAGAAAAGATAGAGCAGAGTAAAGATTTGCACCTTGCCTCCCTTGTGTAAAGGGAGGTGGGTCGGCGCAAGCCGAGCCGGAGGGATTGTGCAGCAGTCGGCGGGACAAGCGCCGATTTCAGGCGAATCCGTATCCAACCCCGCCGCGGACAATCCCTCAGTCGCTCCGCGACAGCTCCCTTTACACAAGGGAGCCAAACGCAATCTTAACTCCACCTTGTCTTTTCACAACTGCCACTCCTTGCACCCCGGCGACCCCTCAGGCGGCATTGGCCGCCAGCTCCCCTAGCAGGGGAGCCAAGGACACGCGGCACGCCCACCTCTCACACCTATGTAAACCATATTACGTAACCTAACCACCCGAAAGGAGAAACATTATGTCAACCACAAAAACCACCAAAGCCGCCGATGACCGCGTCGAGGTCAGCATCCCGCGCGGCGGAGACCGCGAGGATCCGAACCTGTTCGTCGCCGTCAACGGCGTGAACTACCTGCTGCCGCGCGGCAAGAAGAGCCGCGTGCCGAAGGCCGTGGCGGACGAGATCGCCCGCGCCGAACGCGCCCGCGAGAGTCTGTACGAGACCGTGGACGCGCTGCTGAAGCGCCCATGACGGCGGGCGAGATGATCGCGCTGGCCGACCGGCTGCGCCCGAATCAGTACACGACCGCGGACAAGCTGCGCTGGCTGGAGCGGCTGGACGGGCAGGTGCTGTCGGAGGTGATCGGCACTCACGCGGAGATCGCGCCGGACGCGTCTGGCGGCACGGCCTACACGGCGGCGACGGAGCTGCTGGTGCCGTTCCCGTACGCGGAGGAGCTGTACACGGCGTACATATTTTCGCAGATCGACCTGCTGAACGCGGAGATCACGCGGTACACGCAGTCGGCGACGCAGCTTGCGGCGGCGTGGCGGCAGTACGCGGACTGGTATAATCGCAGCCACGCGCCCCTCGGCGTGCGGATGATGAAGATTTGATGTGTAGGGGAGGGGGCACCTACTCCGTCATCACGCACAAAGCCGCCGCCCCACCCCCTCGGCTC
>CAVCWF010000134.1:0-6961 GCA_963605945.1 Lachnospiraceae bacterium | reverse complement strand
GCGAAGGACATTGTGCCGTTATGCAGCTGCACTATCTCGCTGCACAGCGACAGGCCGAGCCCGACGCCGCCCTGCGCGCGGGAGCGCGATTTGTCCACGCGGTAGAACGCCTCGGTGATGTGCGCGATCTCCTCCTGCGGGATGCCGCGCCCGGTATCGAGCACGCGGATGCGGCAGCCGTCGGGCAGCAGCTCGGACACGACATAGATATTTCCGCCGCCGTCCATGGCCTTGCGCGCGTTATCGAGCAGGTTCACGAGCAGGGATTTCACGAGATCAGGCTCCAGCATACACATCCCTTCCTCGCATCGGCATTGCAGCACGATGTTCTTCTCCGCGTACACGCGCCGCAGGTGCTCCACCGTGCCGCCGACGAGCTGTGCCGGGCTGCACGGCTGAAGCTCGGCAGTCTTTTTCTTGAGCACCAGAATGTCCAGCAGCTTGAACGACAGACTCTCCAGCCGCTTGCCCTCGGAAAAGATATAGTTCGCCGCGTCCTGCTCCTCCTCCGGAGTGAGCATCTGGGAGCGGATAAGCTCCGCGTAGCCGATTATCGAGGTCATCGGGTTTTTCATCTCATGCGCGAAGCTGCCCATGAAGCTCTCCTGCCGCGCGGCGGCGTCCTGAAGCTCATGGATGTTCGCGGCAAGCTTATCGGCCATGACGTTGAAATCCGCCGTCAGTGCGCCAAGCTCATCCGTCGAACGGACGGCCTCGCGGTATTCGAGATCGCCTGCGGCGAAGCGGCGCGACGCGCGCGACAGCGCGGTAAGCGGCCGGGTAAGCCAGTATGCCAGCAGCCAGCTCAGTCCGCCGCCCAGCACGACGACCGCCGCGAACACCCGGCGGTATATCCTCAGCTGCTCGACGCGCGCGGTGTACACATCGCTGACGCTGCTGCACTGATCCAGAACCAGCGTGTCCTGCCCGGATTTGAATGCCGAGGTCAAGCGGATATATCTCCCGCCGTCGTCGCCGCGGATAACGGTCATGCGGCTCATCCCGGCGTCCGGCGCAAGCTGGACGATGGTGCTGATATTGCGCTCGCCGGAGAAATATATTATCTCGCCGTCCGGCCCGCACAGACTCAGCATCGCAAAGCCCGTCCACTCCTGCCCGTTGAGCTGTTCAAGCGTGGAAGCAAGCTCCTTATGCTCCGGGTCCGCGCCCGCTTCGTCGACGATTTGCAGCGCGCTCAGAAGCATCTGGTGCGAGGAAAGCGCAGTGGCCTTCTCCCGCTCAAAAGCGTTTGAAAAATTGAGCGCAATGAGCATACTCCCGCCGATGCCGAAGGCCAGCGTCAGGAGCCAGATCATGCATATCGTGATTTTCAGACGAAATTTCACAGGCGCTCTCCATGAAGCAGAATTTTCTACGGCTCCAGCCGGTAGCCGACGCGGTTGACGGTGCGGAGCTTATCCTCCCAGCCGATCTTCCGGCGCAGGCGTTGGATGTGCAGATCGACCACGCGGCTGCCGACGGGGTATTCCCCGCCCCAGACGCGCTCATATATCGTGTCGCGGTAGAGCGCCGCGCCGCGGTTTCGCACAAAGAGCAGCATCAGATCCCACTCGGTCTTGGTCAGGTCTATGGCCTCGCCGCCCCGGTGCACCTGCATGGAGCGCAGGTCTATCTCCAAGTCGCCGCAGGTGATATGTTCGCCGGTTTTCTGGCAGCGGCGCAGTACGACCTCGACCCGCGCCAGCAGCTCTATGACCTCGAAGGGCTTGACTATATAGTCCTCCGCGCCCATGCGCAGTCCCTTCACGCGGTCGTCCACGGAGTTGCGCGCGGTGATGAATATAACGGGTGTGCCGCTTGGGCGGATGTACTCCATCAGCTCGAAGCCGCTGTATTTCGGCAGCATCACGTCAAGCAGCACCAGATCGAATATTTCCTTTTCAAGTATGTCCGCCGCCTGCGCGCCGTCATAGACGCAGTGGCAGCTGTACCCGGCCTTCGTAAGACTCAGGCGCATAAGCTCGGATATCGGCTTTTCGTCCTCCACGATGAGGATACGTATCATGCTCTCACTCCCTGTCGCGTTCGCTGTGTTCAGAGCTTATTTAATTATACACGAACTTGTATCAATTTTGTATATTTTTCGGCAAATTTTGTAACTGCGCGGTGAATTCTTAAGAATTGGCGCAAAAAATCCTGCCGGTTTTCTCCGGCAGGACTTTACATGTATTCAGAAATTTACTATGCCGAGGTGCTCAAGCAGGATCTTCACGCCGATGAGGACGAGGATTATGCCGCCCGCAAGCTCCGCCTTTGACTTATACTTCGCGCCGAAGACGTTGCCGATGTATATGCCCACCGCAGAGATTATGAAGGTCGTAACGCCGATCAGGCTTGCGGCGGGGATGATGCTGACGTTCAGGAAAGCGAAGGTTATGCCGACGGCCAGCGCGTCTATGCTCGTCGCTACCGCCATGAGGAACATGGTCTTGAAGCCGAAATCGTCGTTAAGCTCCTCGGACTTGCCGAAGGACTCCTTTATCATGTTGCCGCCGATGAAGGCCAGCAGCACGAAAGCTATCCAATGGTCGATGTTCGTGATGAGATGCTCGAACCGGAAGCCAAGCAGATAGCCGATGACCGGCATGAGAAACTGGAAGCCGCCGAAATAAACGCCGACCAGCAGCGCATGCTTCGGGCTGAGCTTTTTGACGCTCAAGCCCTTGCATATGGACACGGCGAAGGCGTCCATGCTAAGGCCGACGGCGATAAGGAACAGTTCAATAAAACTCATTATGGCATGACCTCGATTATCGTGATAAGTTTTATCATCATATCGCGTGTTTACAAAAAAGTCAATAAAAACAGCTTGTAATTCCGCCGGACAAAGGTTAATATATTATATAAACTTGGGCAGATTTATATTATTGCATGAAAGGTTTAATGACATGGAAGAGATATATGAGTTTCTGAATGCCTGCGGCGACTATTTCCTCGCCACCTGCGACGACGGGCAGCCGCGTGTGCGTCCGTTCGGAACCGTGAACATATATAACGGTCGGCTCTACATTCTGACCGGCAAGGCCAAGTCCGTATCGCGCCAGCTGCACAAGAACCCGAAGCTTGAGATATGCGCGATGAAGGACGGCAAATGGATGCGCGTGGAGGCGACCGCCGCCGAGGACGACGACCGCGAGGCGCGCGTGAGTATGCTGGAGGCGTACCCGAATCTGAAAGCGATTTACTCGCCGGACGACGGCAACACCGAGGTCTGGTATCTCCGCAACGTCACCGCGACGCTATACTCCTTTACGGAGCCGCCCGTGGTATATCATTGCTGATACCAAAAACGATCCCGCACTGAAACCTGTGCGGGATCGTTTGCGTAAGCCCGCGCCGGTCTTACAATCAGCAGAGCACTTGTCCGGAGGAATGCATGAAAAAAATTTTCGCTCTTATTTTAATATGTACCCTGTGCCTCGCGCTGTGCGCCTGCGGACAGCAGGCGCAGGCGCCGGAGACTGACGGAATCAGCATCGTGGCCACGGTGTTCCCGGCCTACGACTTTGCCCGCCAGATCGCAGGGGGCGACGGGAATGTGACCCTGCTCATCCCGCCCGGCTCCGAAGCGCACAGCTATGAGCCGACGCCGCAGGACATCATCCGCATCCAGAACTGCAATCTGCTCGTCTGCAACGGCGGCGAGTCCGAAGCTTGGCTGGATGAGATTCTGGGCGGCATGGGCAAGGAGATTCCCACCGTTGTGATGCTCGACTGCGTGGACGCGCTGACCGAGGAGGTCAAGGACGGTATGCAGGTGCACGAGCACCATGACCACGACCATGATGAGCACGAAGACGAGGAGTACGACGAGCACGTCTGGACCTCCCCCGTCAACGCACAGCTGATATGCCGCGCGATCTCCGCCGCGCTCTGCGATGCCGATCCCGATCACGCATCCGGTTACACGGCGCGTTGCGTCGATTACTGCGCGGAGCTTCAGGAGCTGGACGCGGATTTTCGCGGCGTCATTGCGAACGCGAAGCGGCACACGCTGATATTTGCCGACCGCTTCCCCGTGCGGTACTTTGTTGAGGAATACGGGCTTGACTATTTCGCCGCCTTCCCCGGCTGTGCGGACGACGCCGAGCCTTCGGCGCGCACGGTTGCGTTCCTCATTGACCGCGTCCGCGAGGAGCAGGCGCCCGCGGTGCTGTACATCGAATTTTCAAACCAGAAGATGGCGGACATCGTCTGCGAGGACACCGGCTGTAAGAAGCTGCTGTTCAACTCCTGCCATAACGTCACTGCCGAGCAGCTGCGCGGCGGCGTGACATATCTTGAGCTTATGCGCGCAAATCTTGAAACGGTAAAGGAGGCGCTTGGCTGATGGCCATACTTACATGCAGGGACATGAGCTTTGCCTATGATGGCAAAACGGTCCTTGAGGGCGTGAATTTTTCCCTGAGCGCCGGGGATTATCTGTGCGTCGTCGGCGAGAACGGCTCCGGCAAATCCACGCTTATAAAAGGACTTCTCGGCCTCAAAGCCCCAGCGTCGGGCGAGCTTATCCTCGGCGACGGACTGCGTGAAACGGAGATCGGCTATCTGCCGCAGCAGACGCAGGTTCAGCGCGATTTCCCCGCGAGCGTGCGCGAGGTCGTGCTGTCCGGCTGCCTCAACTCCCTCGGCGGGCGGCTGTTTTACAACAAGGCCGACCGCGAGCGCGCGCAGATGAACATGGAGCGCATGGGCATCGAAGAGCTTGCCGACACGAGCTATCACGCGCTGTCCGGCGGCCAGCAGCAGCGAGTATTACTCGCCCGCGCACTGTGCGCAACAAAAAAGCTCCTGCTGCTCGACGAACCGGTGACGGGGCTTGACCCCATCGCCGCGGGCGAGATGTACAATCTAATCAAGCTTGTGAACCTCTGCGACGGCATCTCCGTCATCATGGTCTCGCACGACATCCACGAGGCCGTGCGCTACGCCACGCACATTCTCCATCTCGGCCACCGCCAGCTCTTTTTCGGCACTGCCGCCGAATACAAGGAGAGCGACCTCGCGCGGCGCTTTCTGGGAGGTAACCGCGTATGAGCGAGATAATAAATATGCTGTCCTACCACTTCATGCAGCGCGCTCTCATCGTCGGCGTGCTTGTTAGTCTCTGCGCGGCGCTGCTCGGCGTGTCGCTGGTGCTCAAGCGCTATTCGATGATCGGCGACGGACTGAGCCACGTCGGCTTCGGCGCGCTTGCGATCGCGTCGGCACTGGGGCTTGCCCCGCTCGCCGTCGCGGTGCCGGTCGTCGTCCTCGCGGCGGTGCTGCTCCTGCGGCTCAGTCAGAACTCGAAGATAAAGGGCGACGCGGCCATCGCCATGATATCCAGCAGTGCGCTCGCCATCGGCGTCGTCGTCATCTCCGTCACTACCGGCATGAACACCGAAGTGTCGAGCTACATGTTCGGCAGTGTGCTGTCCCTCAGCCGCGGCGACGCGATACTCAGCGTGATACTGTCCATTGCGGTGCTGCTGGCCTTTACGCTGCTCTACCCGCGCATCTTCGCCGTCACCTTTGACGAGACCTTCAGCCGTGCAACCGGCGTGCGCACGGACGCCTACAACACGCTCATCGCGGTGCTGACCGCGGTCACGGTCGTGCTTGGAATGCGCATGATGGGCGCGCTGCTCATATCCAGCCTGATAATCTTCCCCGCCCTGTCCGCGATGCGCGTGTGCAAAAGCTTCCGCGCGGTCGTGCTGTGCTCGGCGGCGATATCCGTGGTGTGCTTCATTCTCGGCGTTCTGGCCTCGTATTTCTGGGAAACTCCGACCGGTGCAAGCGTTGTTATCGCCGATCTGATATGCTTCGGGGTGTTCTCACTGCTCGGCAAAAGTAATTAGCACTCTTTTTAGTTGAGTGCTAACGTTAACAGTTTATTCATATTTAATGCTATATTTATTAACATTTGTGCAGTATCTTATATACAGGATGAAGCGAGAGAGATAAAAGTTTCACCCGAAGTTAAAAGTGTTAATGAAATATGGAGGTATATATATTATGTTTGAACTGATTCCTTTTGAACGCAGAGCTAATCGTGTTGCTACTTATGATCCGTTCCGTGACCTTGAAGAGTTTGAGCGCAGCGTTTTCGGCGGCAGCTCCGTAATGGGCAGCTTCCGTACCGACGTTATCGACACCGGCGACAGCTACGAGCTGGAGGCCGAACTGCCCGGCTTCAAGAAGGAAGACATCAAGCTGGACGTTGAGAACGACGTTCTGACTATCTCCGCCGAGCACAGCTACGACAGCAAGGACGACGAGAAGGCCGAAGAAAAGGCCGAGAAGGGCAAGAAGAACTACGTAAAGCGCGAGCGTTACTACGGTTCTTACACCAGAAGCTTTGATGTGTCCGCCGTCGAGGTTGACAAGATTGAAGCCGAGTACAGCGACGGTGTGCTGAAGCTGACCATGCCGAAGAAGGCCGCCCTGATCCCCGCCAGCCGCAGACTGGAGATAAAATAAAAGGCACATATTCCACTGGGATTGCATTTGCAATCCCAGTACTTTTTTTATATAATGATTTCATTATATAAAACTTCAGGAGAAAGCCATGTATTTTGACACTCATGCCCACTATGACGACTCCGCCTTTGACGATGACCGCGGCGCGCTCCTGCCGGAGCTTTACGCTTCCGGGGTCGAGCTTATAATCGATCCGGGCGGCGACGTGAAGAGCAGCCGCGCGGCGATAGCGCTCGCGGAGAAATATTCCTTCGTCTATGCCGCCGTCGGCATCCACCCTGAGGAGCTTGCGGGAGCCGCCGAAGGCGATCTCGCGGTCATCCGGGAGCTGGCCGCGCACGAAAAATGCGCCGCGATAGGCGAAATCGGGCTTGACTACTATTGGGACGCGAGCCGCCGCGAGGAGCAGAAGGAACTGTTCGCAAAGCAGCTTGAGCTGGCGCTGGAGCTTGACAAGCCCGTCATCATCCATGAC
>CAVCWF010000133.1:0-9465 GCA_963605945.1 Lachnospiraceae bacterium | reverse complement strand
GCGGCGGCAGCGTGTCCGACTGCTGCAAGGTCATCTCCGCGCAGGCAAATCTCGATGAGGACATCTGGGAGATGCAGTACACGAAGCATACGCTGCCCACGAAGTTTATTCCCCTCGGCACCATCGTTACCGTGTTCGGCACCGGCTCGGAAATGAACAACGGCGCAGTCATCACCCATGAGGAAAAGAAGATCAAGGGCGCTCTGTGGGGCGGACAGGCAGAGTTTGTATTCCTCGACCCGACCTATTCGCTGTCTGTTCCCATGAAGCAGGTCATCTCCGGCGCGTTTGACACGCTGAGTCACGCGATGGAGACCTACTTCGGCAAGCCCGACGAAAACAACCTCTCCGATGACATCAACGAGGCCGTCATGCGCAGCGTCATCCGCAATATCCGCGTTCTACTGACCGCCCCGGAGAATTACGACGCGAGAAGTGAGCTGGCATGGGCCTCCGCCATGGCAGAAAACGGCGTGCTGAAAATCGGCAAGGTTACGGATTTTCAGGGTCACCAGATCGAGCACCAGCTGGGCGCTTACACCAACTGCAACCACGGAGCGGGGCTCGCCGTTATCCACCCCGTTCTGTACCGCCACATCTACAAGTCCGGTGCGGCGCGGTTCGCCCGCTGGGCGCAGAACGTCTGGGGCATCGCGCCCAAGGGTAGCGACGAGGAGACTGCGGCTGCCGGTATTGACACGCTGGCGGCGTTCATCAAGGAGATCGGCCTGCCGACTACCTTTACCGAGCTGGGCATCCCTGCCGACACCGACTTCCGTGCCATTGCCGATTCCACCAACGTCACCGCCGGCTGCTGCAAGAAGCTGAGCCATGACGAGATTTATGAAATTTTGAAGGAGTGCAAATAACATGCGCATTTTATTCATCAACGGCAGCCCCAACAAAAACGGCAACACCGTTGCTCTGGCGGCGGAGCTGCTGAAAGGCAAAGAATACAAAACCCTGAATCTGACCGACTACACCATCGGCGCTTACGGTCAGAATCTCCCCGGCGACGGGCTGGATACTGTTATCAACGCCATGAAGCAGGCGGACACCGTTGTGATTGGTTCTCCCGTCTACTGGCACAACATCTGCGGCAGCGTCCGCAATGTGCTGGATCGTTTCTACGGCAAGGTGGAAAGCGGCGAATTGTCCGGCCGCAAGCTGTATTTCGTGTTTCAGGGTGCAGCTCCTGAAAAATGGATGCTGGAGGCGGGCGAATACACCATGAAGCGATTTGCTGCTCTCTACGGTATGACCTACGGCGGCATGGCGACCAACAAGGCCGACGCCGCTAAACTCGGAAAGAACATTTAAGGAGGAATTTTTATGGAATATGCGGCACTCAATAACGGCGTGAAAATGCCTATGGCCGGTATCGGCACGTTTTTACTCACCCCGGACGAGGCGGAGGCCTCCTGCGTCAGCGCTTTGCAGAACGGCTATCGCCTGATTGACACCGCCAACGCCTATGTGAATGAAAAGGCGGTCGGCCGCGCCATGAAGAAGTCCGGCTTGCAGCGCGAGGAGATTTTCTTAGAGACGAAACTGTGGCCGAGCTTCTATGAGCAACCGGATGCGGTTGAAAAGACGCTTGCCCGCCTCGACACCGATTATATTGACCTCCTACTCATCCACCAGCCTGCGGGCAATTATGTAGCTGGCTACCGCCAGATGGAAAAGGCATACAAGGAGGGCAAGGTGCGCGCCATCGGCCTGTCCAATTTCAAGAAGGAGCAGATTGAGGAGATCCTCTCTATCTGCGAAGTGAAGCCCGCAGTCTTACAGACCGAGCTGCACCCTTACAATCAGGAACCGGAATTAAAGGCATTCTTGAAAGAAAACGGCATCGTGCCGCAGGCGTGGTATCCGCTGGGTCACGGCGATAAGGCGCTGCTTCAGGAGCCGCTGTTTGCCCAGCTTGGCAAGAAATATGGCAAGTCCGCGCCTCAGATCATTCTCCGTTGGCACATCCAGAGCAGCAATATCGTCATTCCCGGCTCCAAGAATCCGGAGCATATCAAGGCCAACTTTGACCTCTTTGACTTTGCCCTGACGGATGAGGAAATGACACAGGTCGCCGCCTTAAACCGCAATGTGCGCTACTACACCAGCACCCCTGAAATGCTGAAAAAGTACGCTGAAATGGTTCCGCCGGTGGATGAGCAGAAGTAAAGGAGGCATTTTCTATGAAAAAATTTCAGAAATTCGGCAGTCTGCTGTTGGCTGCGCTGTTGATCCTGTCCTTGGCCGCCTGCGGCAGCAAGGCGAGCAACGACACCCCAACGCAGGTGCCGTCGAATGATGCGAGTACGCCTGCGCAAACACCGGATGATGTGGCAGGCGATTCGGACAGCACCGCCTCCGGCGGCAAGGTGCTGGTGGTCTACTACTCCGCCAGCGGCAACACAAGGCGCGTAGCCGAGGATATTGCCGAAGCCGCGGGCGGCGACCTGTTTGAAATTGTTCCCACCGAGGTTTACACCAGCGATGACCTGAATTGGACCAACAGCGACAGCCGGGTCAGCCGGGAGCACGACGATGAATCCCTGCGGGATGTCCCTCTGACTACCACGGAGGTGGAAAGCTGGGACAATTACGACACCGTGTTTATCGGCTATCCCATCTGGTGGGGCATCGCGGCGTGGCCCGTGGACAACTTCGTGAAAAACAATGACTTTACCGGCAAGACCGTTATTCCATTCGCAACCTCTTCCTCCTCCGGCATGGGTCAGAGCGGTACGTTGCTCTCCGAAATGGCGGGCACCGGCGACTGGCAGGACGGCCAGCGCTTCTCCGGCGGTGCCAGCCAGAGCGATGTGGCCGATTGGGTCAGCGGTCTTGGCCTGAACGGCTGATTAACCGCAAATATTTCCGGAAAGAGGGCAGAGCATGAGGAAAATATTGGCAGGTTTGCTGGCGGCAGTTCTGCTGCGCTCCGGCTGTACGGCGCAGGCAGCGGCAAAAAGTGACGATATTGCCGCCGCCGTCACGCAGCGGTCTGCGGAGAACACCGCCGTGCAGGGCGGCTTCGTGGAAAATCAGACGCTGTACGGCGCGGAAGGCACTATCCATTTCAGCTACTATCTGCCGGACGGCTATGACAGCGCGAATACATACCCTCTCATCGTGAACATGCCGGGGTATGACCGGATGTGGTTCGGGGAGGACTCTGCCGGAACTAATTTGGAGTGGAGCAGTGTGTAGGCGTGGACGAAGCTGTCGGAGTCTGTGCTCCTTGTTTCCGGTCAGCTCACCGACTGGGGCGCAAAATCCGCACGGCAGGCCAACGAGTTGGCGGAGTACATGATCGACCACTTCTCGGTGGACACCAGCCGTGTCTATGCCGCAGGGTATTCGGCGGGCGGCGAAACCATGTCACAGGCGATAGCCTTGCAACCCGACCTCTACGCCACCTATATCCACGGCGGCTCCCAGTGGGACGGTTCCTATGCCCCCGTAGCGGAGAACCGCGTGGCAGTCTACATCTTCATGGCGGAAAACGACGAGTATTACGGCGCCCAAAAGGCGCGGGATGCCTATGCGAACCTCCATGCCGCCTATGAAAAGGCGTGGCTGACCGACAGCGAGATCGACAAGCTTTTGCAGCTCAACATCCCGGACAACGCCTATTTCAACGCTAAGGGCATTTACAATTACCACGGCGGCGGCAGCGTGGTGTTCGACGATGAAAATGTACTGAATTGGGTGCTTGCCCAGAGAAAATCAACAAGAAAGGATGAAGCGGCTTCCAGACCTTCATCGTAGACTACCGTCTGTCTCCCTATACGCAGAAGGAGGGGGCGCTGGGTATCCTTCACCGTGACGCACGGATGGATGTGCTTTTTCACCGCGAGGGAAAGAATTACGCGGAGTTCATTATGATTGATTCTTTCGGGTCAGGTACGACGTTCGAATCCGGCTCAAGGGTTTTCAGTGCAATGGCGAGATATTTTTGCGGCCTGCAAAAGCAATTGCCGCGGAGCAGCGGCCACGACGTGGCCGCCGCTCCGCGGCAAGACCGCATCCCCGCATTACTGCTGCTCGGAGCTGCCGTTCAGCGCCTCTTTCAGGGTGCGCCAGCCGAGCACCGCGCACTTGACGCGCGCCGGCATATGGGCGATATCGCGGAGAGCGGACGCCTCTTCCAGACTGTCGATCTCTTCCTCCGTCGCTTCGCCCTGAATCATCTTCAGGAATATCTCGCCCATCCTCAGCGCGTCCTCCTTCTTCCTGCCGACGATCATGCCGAGCATGATGTCCGCCGACGCCTGCGAGATGGCGCAGCCGTCGCCGACGAACGCGCCGTCCGAAATCGTATCTCCGTCCAGCTTCAGCTTGAGAAAAATATCGTCGCCGCAGCTGGGATTGACGCCCTCAAGCACGATGTCCGCGTCGGGCATGTCATGCTTGAACTCCGGATGCAGGTTGTGCTCCGTCAATATCTCATTATAAAAGCTTCTATTTTCCATAACCCATGCGCTCCCTCAAAGTGGACAGGCTGTCAAGCAGCCGGTCGATCTCCGCTTCCGTATTATAAAACGCGAGACTTGCGCGCGCGGTGGACGCATGCTTCAGATATGCCAGCAGCGGCTGGGCGCAATGGTGCCCCGCGCGGATAGCTACGCCGTCGCTCGCAAGAATTTCGCTGATATCATGGGGATGCACACCGTCTACCGTGAAGGTGATGATGCCGCAGTGCTCCTCCGGATCCTCCGAGCCGAGCACATGGACGCAGGGAATATTGCGTATGCCCTCCATCGCGCGGCGGGTCAGAGCGACCTCCTGCCGGTGCATCTGCTCAAAGCCGATGCTTCTGACATATTCAATCGCCGCCTGAAGCCCCACGGCGTCCGCCGCGTTGACCGTGCCGGCCTCGAACTTATGCGGCAGCTCCGTAAAGACCGCGCCCTCGCGGGTGACGGACTCTATCATCTCGCCGCCGGTAAGGAAGGGCGGCATGGCGTTCAGCAGCTCCTCGCGCCCGTACAGCACGCCGATGCCCATGGGGCCGTAGACCTTATGGCCTGAGAAGGCCAGAAAGTCCGCGCCCAGCGCCTGCACGTCCACAGGGATATGGGGCGTGCTCTGCGCCGCGTCCACAACCATTACCGCGCCCGCGCGGTGCGCAAGCTCCGCGATCTCGCGGATGGGGATCACCCTGCCCAAGACATTGGAGACATGCGTACATGCCACGATCTTCGTCCTCGGCGTGATGAGCGCGGCGACCTTGTTGAGATCGAGCGTCCCGTCCGGCTCACATTCCATGAACTTCAGCGCCGCGCCGGTCTGGCGGCAGACCATCTGCCACGGCAGGAGGTTGCTGTGATGCTCCATGATGGACACCAGCACCTCGTCCCCGGCCTTGACGTTTGAAAGCCCGTAGCTGTACGCCACGAGGTTCAGCCCCTCGGTGGTGTTGCGCGTAAAGATTATCTCGCGGCTGCTCTTCGCGTTCAGGAAGTTGCGGACGGTGTCACGCGCGCTCTCGTAGCTCTCCGTCGCGGAGACGCTGAGGGGATACAGGCCGCGGAGCGGATTCGCGTTTTTGCTCCTGTAAAACCCGGTCACGGCGTCGAGCACGCACTGCGGGCGCTGCGCCGTCGCGGCGTTATCCAGATACGCGACGTCCAGACTGTTGAGAAGCGGGAAATCGTCCCGATACGTATGCGCCATGTTACAGCACCTCCTCAAGCTCCGCCAGCACTGCCGACTGCGCGGTCTCATCGTCCAGCGTGCGCGCCAGACGCTCGATCGCGGCGCGAGCCATGATGTTTTCCGCCTCGTCCGCGGGGATGCCGCGGCTCTCGAAATAGAACAGGGTGTTCTCGTCAAGCTCGCCGATGGTCGCGCCGTGGTTGCCGACGACGTTCTCCTCGGCGCAGAGGATCAGCGGCACGGTCTTATTGACAACGCCGTCGCCCAGCATCAGGACGGTCTCCTGCTCGTTGCCCTCGGAGCCTGCGGAGCCGTTCTTGAAGTCGATCGTTCCGCGGAATATTTTCTGCGCGTCGTCCTTGAGCGCACCGGAGGCGTTTATCTCGCTGGTCGTCTTCTGCCCCCAGTGGTTGACGACCAGATTCATATCTATGGTCTGCCGCTTCTGACCCAGATAGCCGATGCCGGCCGTGAAGCCTGCGCCGGTGCCGTTGAGCTCAAAGCGGCCGTCGCTGTACACGTCGCCGCGGCCGAGCAGGATCTGAACCAGCTCCACCTGACCGTTCTCGGCGCACTCGCCGCTTGTCTCCAGACGCAGGCGCGAATTCTGCGCCGAATTCTGTATCTGCACAAGCCGCACCTTTGCGTCCTTCTCAACGCGTATCGCCGTGCGCACAAGCAGGTCGCTCTCGGCCTTCATCGTCTCGAACACGGTGACGGTCTGCCCCTCAGGGGCGTGGATGTCCACGGTCTTTTCGCAGCACTTGCCGCCGTCCGCGATGTCCAGCCGCGCGGTCTGACCGGCGGCAACGATGCTCTCCGTGCCCAGATCGGCGGGCGTACCCCATTCCAGCGCCGTCTCGTTGACGCCCAGCCGGTTCCATGTGCGGGTCGGGAGCCTGTTTATTATAACTTTTTCACTCATATACAAACTCCTTTCAGCCAATGCTGCCCTTCATCTCCAACCGGATGAGGTTGTTCATTTCCACAGCGTACTCGACCGGCAGCTCCTTGGACACGTTGTCCGCAAAGCCGCTGACGATCAGCGCGCGGGCGTCCTCCTCGCTCATGCCGCGGCTCATCAGGTAGAACACGGCCTCGTTGCTGATAGCGCCGATCTTGGCCTCGTGGCCGATGGCCGCGTCCTTTGTGCGGATGTCCATGGCGGGGATGGTGTCGGAGCGGGACTCGGAGTCGAGCATCAGGGACTGACATGACACGGCGGACTTTGCGCCCGTCGCGCCCTTCTGCACCACAACGCTGCTGCGGAAGGTGCTGATGCCGCCGCTCTTGCTGATGGAGCGGGTGTTCATGTAAGAGCTGGTGTTCTTGCCCACATGGACGACCTTCGCGCCGGTATCGAGATTCTGCCCCGCGCCGGCGAAGGTAACGCCGGTGAACTCCATGCGGGAGTTGTCGCCCTTGAGGATGCTCATTGGGTACAGACAGCCGACGTGGGAGCCGAAGGAGCCGGATATCCACTCGATTGTGCCGCCCTCCTCCACAAGCGCGCGCTTGGTGTTGAGGTTATACATATTCTTCGACCAGTTCTCGATCGTGGAGTAGCGGAGCTTTGCGCCCTTCTTCACGAACAGCTCGACGCAGCCCGCGTGAAGGTTTGCGACGTTGTACTTCGGCGCGGAACATCCTTCGATGAAGTGCAGGCTTGCGCCCTCGTCCACGATGATGAGCGTGTGCTCAAACTGCCCTGCGCCCTTGGCGTTGAGGCGGAAGTAGGACTGGAGGGGTATCGACAGATGCACTCCCTTCGGCACGTACACGAACGAGCCGCCTGACCACACCGCGCCGTGGAGCGCGGCGAACTTATGGTCGCGCGGGGTCACGAGCTTCATAAAGTACTTGCGCACCATGTCGGCGTACTCGCCCTTCATGGCGCTCTCCATGTCGGTGTACACGACGCCCTCGGCGGCAACGGAGTCCTTGACATTGTGATAAACAAGCTCGGAGTCATACTGCGCGCCGACGCCGGCGAGCGACTTGCGCTCCGCCTGCGGGATGCCCAGACGCTCAAAGGTCTCCTTGATGTCCTCAGGTACGTCCTTCCAGTCGTTGCGCATCTTGGTGTTGGGGCGGACATAGGTTGCGATGTGATCCATGTCAAGTCCCTCGATGGAGGGTCCCCAGTCGGGTATCTTCATCTCGTTATATATCTGGAGGGATTCAAGCCGGAACTGCTGCATCCACGCGGGATCGTCCTTTTCCTTGGAGAGCTTTTCCACGATCTCCGGCGTCAGGCCGGTCTCGATGCGGTAAGCGTCGTGCTCCTCGTCCCGTATGTCGTAGACGCTGCGGTCCACGTCCTCCACATAGGTTTTTTCTTTCTGATCTGCCATGTCAGGAGCCTCCCGCTTCAGTCTTCCTTCAGGCTGCCGAAGCCCTTTTCATTGATCTCTTCCACAAGCTCCGCGCCGCCGTTGCGGACGATGACGCCCTCCTCCATGACGTGCGCCGCGTCGACATGCAGCGCCTCAAGGATACGGGTGGAGTGGGTTATGATGAGCAGCGAGCCGTGAGTCCGCTCGCGGAAAAGGCGCACGCCCTCGCTGACGGTGCGGACGGCGTCGACGTCCAGACCGGAGTCGGTCTCGTCCAGAATGGCGAGCTTCGGCTCCAGCATCAGCATCTGCAGGATCTCGGCCTTTTTCTTCTCGCCGCCGGAGAAGCCTACGTTCAGGTCGCGCTCGGCGTAGCTCTCGTCCATGTTCAGCAACGCCATCGTCTCCTTGAGCTTTTTCTTGAAGTCCCACAGGCGCAGGCGGCTGCCGGTCTTCTGCTCCAGCGCGCTGCGGATGAACGCGCTCAGCGTCACGCCGGGCACCTCAAGCGGGTTCTGGAAGGACAGGAAAATGCCCTTTTTCGCGCGCTCGTTCACGGGAAGCTCCGTGATGTCCTCGCCGTCAAATACGATGGAACCTGCGGTCACGCTGTACGCGGGGTTGCCGGTGACGGCGTAGCCCAGCGTGGATTTGCCGGTGCCGTTCGGCCCCATGAGCACATGGGTCTCGTCCTGCCCGACGGTCAGATTCACGCCGTGAAGTATCTCCTTCTCCTCCACGCTGACGTGCAGATCCTGAATTTTCAAAAGCTCTTTACTCATATTGAACCACCTTGTCTTCGTTCCGTGCCGCGGATACGGCCGGTGTTTTTTCTTCTACTCGCATACATTGCGCCAGAGTATGGCTGTCAACGTAGCTGTTGATCTGTTCCTCAAGTCCTTTCCAGAACGGGCGCGCGTCGCAGTCGCAGCCGCAGCCGCAGCCTGCCCCCTCTTCGGACTGGCACGCGATCGGCGCGAGGCTTCCCTCCGCCGCGCGCAGTATCTCGCCCACGGGGTAATCCTCCGGCGGGCGGGTCAGGCGGTAGCCGCCCGATTTTCCCACGGCGCTCTCGACCAGATTTGCCCGGCTCAGCGCCGCCATGATGCTTTCCAGATATTTTTTCGACAGCTGAAGCCGCTGCGCGGCCTCGCTCAGGCGATGCCATTCGCCGCCGCCGTGCTCGGCCATATCCAGCATGACACGCAAGGCATAGCGTCCTCTCGTTGAGATCATCATATGTCATGCCCCCTTGCTCGTAATATCTACCTTGCAGATAGGGATTGTAACTCTTAATTCCTACCATGTCAATAGGTCTTTGAAAAAAGTGTGGGATTTGTGGGGTGGGCTATGTGTCAGTCACGAATTTGATTATTACTCTGTTCTGTCTTTTCCACTCTGCTCTTGTCTCCCCTCTGGCGACCCCTTTCCCCAGTGTGCGCACTGGGGACTTCCCCTAAAAGGGGCA
>CAVCWF010000132.1:0-3243 GCA_963605945.1 Lachnospiraceae bacterium | reverse complement strand
GCGGCGTTCTGGTCTACGGTATCCCGCAGTTCCGTCTGCCGAAGGAGATAGTCGCAAAGGAGATAGACAATCTCAAGGCTATGGGCGTCAAGATCATCAATAACGCCATCGTCGGCAAGTCCGAGACCGTGGACGAGCTGTTCGCGGACGGCTACGAGGCCGTGTTCATCGGCTCCGGCGCAGGTCTGCCGCAGTTCCTGCATATCCCCGGCGAGAACCTGCTGGGCGTGTACTCCGCAAACGAGCTGCTGACCCGCGTGAACCTCATGAAGGCCTACCGCGACGATTACGATACGCCGATAAAGCACTTCCACCGTGTCGCCGTCGTCGGCGCGGGCAACGTTGCGATGGACGCGGCGCGTGTGGCGAAGCGTCTGGGCGCGGAGCATGTGTATATTGCGTACCGCCGCGGCAGAGATGAGTTGCCCGCACGTAAGGAAGAGGTCGAGCACGCGGAAGCCGAGGGCATCGAGTTCCAGCTGCTGAATAACCCGACCCGTATCATTGCGGGCGAGGACGGTCACGTCACGGGCATCGAGCTTCTGCGTCAGGAGCTGGGCGAGCCGGACGCCAAGGGCCGCCGCAGTCCGGTACCCGTGCCGGGCTCCGAGTGGGTGCTGGATGTTGACACGGTCATCATCGCGATCGGCACGAGCCCGAACCCGTTGATCCGCAACACGACCGAGGGACTGACCTTCACGCGTAAGGGCGGCATTGAAGCCGACGAGGGCGGCCGCACGGCGCGCGAGGGCGTGTTCGCGGGCGGCGACGCCGTCACCGGCGCTGCTACCGTTATCCTCGCCATGGGCGCAGGCAAGGCCGGCGCCAAGAGCATCGACGAGTATATCAAGAGCAAGAAATAAGCTATGAGCAAAGAAACCGCCGCAGCGTATTATCACGCCGCGGCGGTTTTTCTATACAGTGCAGGTTTTTACTTTACATGCCGTAAACTTTTTTAGATAGCGGAAGGAAAAATTATTTGTTATAATTGGACAAGAGACACAAACCGGCGGCATACGCCGGACGAAATCGGGACAATTTGCTGAAGGGAGATACGCGGCATGTATAACAAACATCTGGACGCATTTATGAGCGTGGTTGAGAAGGGCAGCTTCTCAAAGGCGGCGGAAGCCAGCCATATATCACGCACGGCGCTTATACAGCAGATAAACCTGCTTGAAGAGCACCTCGGCTTCGACCTGTTCAACCGCAGCAGCAAGGGAGCGAAGCTCACCCCGATGGGCGAGCTGTTCCGCACCAGAACGAGGGAGATAATGCGCCTGTCGGCGGACACCATATCGAAGTGCCGCGTGCTGGGCGACGTGCGCCAGATACGCATCGGCACACTGCCGAACCTGCCGCTGACCATCCTCGCACCCATCTGTCTTGAGTACCACAGGCTCTACCCCACGACGGAGATAATATTCGTCGAGCGGCAGGCGGCGGACTATCTGGCGAGCTTCCAGAACAACGAGTTTGACATCTCGGCGGACTACATGTCGCGCCTTGTGCTGTCGGATGAGGAGATATGCTTTACGTGGCTTGCCGAGGACGTTTTCGACTGCGCGGTATCGCCGGAGTCGGAGCTGGCCAAATATGAGAAGATAACGCTTGACGATCTGGTCGGGAAGAAGGTCTACCTTCTCGCGCCGAACCTCGCGCAGGCGGAGGACAACATGCGCCGCATAATCCTCGACAGCGGCAAGGACGTGCGCCTAACGAACATCGAAGGGTACAGCCGCTCGCTGCCGATAAACTGCCTGCTGGAGGACGCGGCTTTCATCCACTATCACATAAACGGCGACGAATACGCGCCGCTCGTGTCCCGTCCGCTGGACGCGGGCAAGCCGTGTCCCATCAAGCTCGGCCTGTGCTATAAGCGCGGCGCGAACAGGGAAGTGCGCAGCTTCGTGCAGTTCGCGTCAGAGAGCGTAAGGCAGAATAAACAAATAAACCGCTGAAATTTATACAGATAGGACAGGTTTGTGAGGTTAAAAACTGCCGCCGCGGCAGGTTTTAACGACAACATAATGCGTCCGCCTTACGGGTCTGCCGCCTCAGACTCATGCGGCAGGTCAGCGCACCGAAAATGTTAGCTTTCTTGAACTTCCTGAAGCCCCGGAGCTGTGTTAAGATTTGACCAAGTTAGTCAAGGCCTGACTTAAAAAATCAAAAACACAGAAGAAGGGGATACTACAATGAAGAGAAAATTTGAGAAGATAGCATTCGTCGGCGGCCTGCTCATCGACGGTACCGGCGCACCCGCAGTCAAGGACAGCCTTGTTCTCGTCGAGGACGGCAAGATAGTTTACGCAGGCGCGAATGACCGCCCCTACGAGGGATACGAAGTCAGAGACATCGCCGGCAAGACCATCATGCCCGGCCTTATCGACTCCCACCTGCATTTCTGCGGCAACCTCACCGGCAACGACACCGAGTGGGTCACCGAGCCGAACGATCAGAAGACCGTCGTTGCCGTCCAGCAGGCACATGACTGCCTCGAGACCGGTATCACCACCGTCGGCGAAATCTCCCGTTCCGGTATCCACATCCGCAACATGATTGAAGCCGGTGAAATGCGCGGCCCGCGTATGGTCTGCTCCGGCCTCGGCTTCTGCGCAACCGCTTCCCACGGCGACTCCCACCACTGCTCCATCGAGCAGAACCGCGACGGTCATCCTTGGGCTGAGTGCGTTGACAGCCCTTGGGATCTGCGCAAGGCAGTCCGCCGCAGACTCCGCGAGAACCCCGACGCCATAAAGATCTGGGCGACCGGCGGCGGAATCTGGCGCTGGGAGACTGCGCGTGACCAGCACTACACCTATGAAGAGATCAAGGCAGTTGTCGACGAGGCAAAGATGCGCGGCATTCCCGTGTGGTCCCACTGCTTCGGCGATGCGTACAACTCCATCAAGGCCGGCGTTGACCTGCTCATCCACGGCTTTGAGATAGACGAAAAGACCGCCGACATGATGGTCGAGCAGGGCACCGCGTTCTGCCCCACCATTAACTTCATGCCCGACTGGCTCAAGACCTTCCCGCCCGTCTATGTTCCTGAGATCCACGACAAGTACGAGGGCGAGACCGTTGCAGAGAAGGAAATGAACCGCATCTATGACAACCTCCGCAAGGCATATGAGAAGGGCGTTATCCTCACCATCGGCTCCGACTGCTTCAACAACGAGATTACTCCTTACGGCTACACCACCGTCGGCGAGCTGCACATGTTCGTCGAGAAGGTCG
>CAVCWF010000131.1:0-5717 GCA_963605945.1 Lachnospiraceae bacterium | reverse complement strand
GTTCAATGGTAGAACACCAGCCTTCCAAGCTGGATACGTGGGTTCGATTCCCATCACCCGCTCCACCAAGCTGGGTGCCGGGGCTTATATATGCGCCAATAGCTCAGCAGGATAGAGCAACTGCCTTCTAAGCAGTAGGTCGGGGGTTCGAATCCCTCTTGGCGTGCCAAAACAAAAATATGGTGGGTGTAGCTCAGTTGGTTAGAGCACCGGATTGTGGTTCCGGGTGTCGAGGGTTCGAGTCCCTTTACCCACCCCACACAACGATGAGGGATCGGGAGTGTCCCGATCCCTCATTCGCTTTTCCACACAGGGGTGTCGCCAAGTGGTAAGGCAAGGGACTTTGACTCCCTCATCCGCTGGTTCGAGTCCAGCCATCCCTGCCAGTACAGTACAGGGCCAGCCCCTTTGATATAACTGCATACGCTTCGTTAGCTCAGTAGGTAGAGCACCTGCCTTTTAAGCAGGGTGTCCGGGGTTCGAATCCCCGTTGGAGCACCAAAAAGTGAGCATTTTTGTTATCGTCAAAAATGCTCACTTTTTCTATGCCGCGCCAGCAATTCATTGAAAACACTAGGTTTTTGAGTTTGGAATTTCAAATTTGCTGTTTTAGATTCCGAACTTTTTTCCTGCGTTTTTTGCACTTTGACTAATGTTTCCGACACAGATTGTGCCACGGAGATTGATATTTCACCGAAGAAGTGATAAACTTTCCTTATCAGAAAAGGAGACTCGATATGAAAAGCTTGAACGATTTTCCGCGGATACCGCTGGCCGTGCTGCCGACGCCCATCCAGAAGCTTGAAAACATCAGCCGTATTCTCGGCACGAACGTCTATATAAAGCGCGACGACCTGACCGGTATCGGTCTCGGCGGCAACAAGGTGCGCAAGCTCGAATTTCTGCTGGCCGATGCAAAGCGTCAGGGCGCGGAAATTGTTTTCACGACCGGCGGCGCGCAGTCGAACCACGCCATGCTCACGGCGGCCTGCGCGAAAAAGCTGGGCATGACGCCGATACTGATCCTCAAAAAGCGCGGCGTGACCGAGCGCAAGGGCAACCAGCTGCTCGAATACCTCATGGACACCGACGTCCGCTTCATGGACACCGACAGCTACGACGATATCTACGCCGAGATGGATCGCGTCGGACAGGAGCTTGGGCGTCCGTACTACAAGATTCCCTGCGGCGGCTCCAACGCCATAGGCGCGTTGGGCTACGTCAACTGCATGAAGGAGATTGCGGACACGGGGCTGCACTTCGACTACGTCTGCTGCGCCGAGGGCAGCGGCGGCACTCACGCCGGAGTTGCGCTGGGCGCTAAGCTGTTTATGCCGGAGACGCAGACCGTCGGCCTGATGGTGGACAGTGACCCGTTTGACGTCATCACGACGCGCATCATGCAGGAGACCGCCAAGCTTCTGGAGCTTGACTTTGTGCCGACCGTCGAAGATGTTCACCTTGTCGACATGTGCGGCCCCGGCTACGCGATCCCCTCCGCCGAGGGCAACGCCGCGATACGCATGATGGCCGCGAACGAGGGTCTGTTCCTCGACCCGGTCTACACCGGCAAAGCCTTCGCGGGGCTGATAAAGCTTGCGCGCGAGGGAAAATTCAAGCCCACGGACAATGTCCTGTACCTGTACTCCGGCGGCGCGGGCGGCCTGTTTGCGATAGACATTGATTTGGGCTGACTGGCTGCTCGGAAGAACCGAATAAATCAAACAGGGACTGCATTTGCAGTCCCTGTTTTTGCATGATTTTAGTATCGGTTAACAAGGGCAGACACGCCTGACAGCGCGTCTTTCCGTCTCGTCAGAAGAAGCTTGCACCGTTCCGCTTCCGCCTCGCGGCAAAAGCTGCACTCTGCAATCTCCTTCTTCCTCCTCAAATCAAACCCACTTCGTTGGGCTTTGATTTGAATTATAGAAGGGCGGCAGCCCGTCTGCGCCTCAAAAAACAAAAATCACTCGAAAATCCATCCCTGTCAGGTGCGCAGCAGATTTGGCCGGAGCAGAAATGTGACCAGACGATGAAAAGGCCGCAGAGAATACTTTCCGTATTGTCAAGGACTTTGAAGAAGTATGGGCGCATTTCTGCCCGTCAAAACCGTGTTTGCCCTTGTCAACCGATACTAAGTTTTACAGCACGAATATCTGGTTGTACTTCCCGACGGGGGACATGACCTCGCTTATCATGCACACCTTGCCCTCGCCGTTTATGAACAGCGTCGGCTCCCAGTCGTCGCCGCCGATCGCGGCAAGAGTTTCGTCGCGCGTGCCGGTCACATCGGCAAAGCCGTCGCCTGAGACGTCGCCGAAGTCGGCATAGTATTCCTCGACCGCCGCCTTCGCCTCCTCGCGGAGCTTATCCGGCAGGTCGACCTCGTCGATACCGTAGGCCGCGGCAATGTCGGCGTTGTTCATCTCGCGGTTCTCGCGCGTGTTCATGCTCGCGGTGTAATACTGTATATAGTCGTTCGGGTAGTACACCGAGACGAGAACGGACGTGACATCGCCGCTTTCAAACACCTCGCACTTTATCTCGCCGGTCGTCAGGCTCAGTTCGTCCTCCATCGCAGCCAGCTCGTCCTCGACTATCGGGCGGAGCGCATCGTCAAAATACTTGTTTATCCTCTCCGCGTCCTCGCTCCCGCCGGAAAACGCGGGGATTTTATATGAATAGTTATAGACGTTGCCGACGGAGTCGGTATACGTCCCGCTCTTATCCTCGGTGAAATACACCTCAGGCTTCACGGATTCGCTCTTGGCCCCCGTCAGCCTGCCGCAGGCGCCAAGCGCAAAGAGCGCCGATATGCAAAGCAAAATTGCGATAATCTTCTTCATGTTTATATCTCCTTTCTGCTCCATATCTTAACGCACTGTGCAGATCTGCGCCACATAAGAATTCTTAAATCATAGTATTTTTTCTGTGTACTCGAATTGATGTCCTCCAAGCTCTATTCTGAGTATAAATGATAGGCTGTCACCATCCTGTATCGCTTGGGGCAGACTTGCGGTAAACTGGCGATATTTCCTCTGCTCCACGCCCGGTTCTTCTCCGGGGCGCGAAACGGTAATCTCCTCCGTTCCGTCCGTCACAGCAACACTGCCATCCGGCAGTTCGGCTCCGTTGAGAATAAACACAAGCTCCGCATTCTCTATGCCGCTGCCAGTGAGCCGAACTACATATAGCCCCTTCTCCGTGTCGAAGTCATAGAGCAGCTCCGGGCCAAAACCGCAGCTTTTATCCGCGCTGTATTCCTCGACCTCATCGCCCCGCTCAAGGCTCATGCGCAGCTCTACGATTGGCAGCGCTCCCACGCCGAACCTGCTCTCATAGGCTGCAAAATCCTGCGGTGTCCACAGGAACGAAGCCGACCAGTGTCCCGCGTCTATCTCTTCCCGCGTCAGAACGAACTCTTCAAGCGTCTCTCCGTCCCGCGCGTCTATCGCCTCTACCCTGACCGCGCTTACGGTCTGCGGCTCGGCTATCACGGCGTCGGCCACGCAGTACGAGCCGTTGATATACGCAAAATATATGGCGCTGCCGGGTGCGGGAGATGCAGTCACGGGCACTTCGGTTTCTGCCGCCGGAGGCTCCTGCAGCGGCGGCTCCGCTTCGGGCTTCACCTCGCCAAGCGCAAGTATGCATACAAGCAGCGCAAAGGCCGCTGCATAGTACGCCCATTTCTTCCGCTTTTTCCCCGCCGCGGCGGTATTATCGGCGCAGCCCCGGTTAAATTCGTCCGGCAGCGGCGCGGTCTCAGGAGGAAGCGGCGAAAACTCGCCGGATTGTCTTCTCTTCATGCGATTCCTTTACTATGTACGTCAAGCTGCGGAAACGGGCACTCTATCCCAAGGCCGCGCAGACCGAGCAGCAGATCCCTGTTCAGGCTGCGCTGTGCCGCATAGATGTTCTTCTCCGTAACGTCCACGCAGAAGCGCAGCATCACCGCCGATTCGCCAAGCTCCTGCACTCCGAGATATACCGGCACGGCGTTCATCCGCTCGCGGTTCGCCTCAAAGATTTTCTCCAGCAGTGCGGGCAGCTTCTCCTCCAGCTTCTCTATATCCGTATCATACGGTACTCCAATATCCGCAACCGCCTTTGAGCTGCGCTCGGAGCGGTTCAGGATATTCCGCATGTCCGAATTGTTCACGATTTTTATGTTGTCGCTTGAGTCCGTGATGCAGGTGGTGCGCAGCCCAATGCTCGTGACAGTGCCCCGGAAGCCGCCTACCTCGACTATATCCCCGACATTGTATTGGTTCTCAAACAGCATGAACAGCCCCGTCACCATATCCGCAATGAGACTTTCAGCGCTGAAGCCCACTATCAGCGCCAGAACGCCGACGCTTGCGACGACCGCCATTATATTTACTCCGAGTATCGTCAAACCCCAGCAGAGTATCACAAGCGCCGCGGCATAGTGAAGTATGCTCATGCTGAGCGTAATCAGACTGCGTGCTCTGCTGCCCGTGGGATGCAGCAGTCCAAGTATGGCGACTGCGAGCTTTTCCACTAGCAGTACCGCCGCCGCCATTGTCAGCAGGCGCAGAAGAGTCTCCGCGCCCTGCCTGCCCTGTACCGACAGCGCTTCCGTTTGAAACACCCCGCTGCCGAAGCCCAGCGCCAGCAGCGCAGTCAGCACTGCGGCGGATATGATAAGAGAAACCCAGCTTTTCTTTTTCATGCAGATCACTTCTCCTTATCAGATAAAGTACTTGTAATTATATAGCAAAGCGTTCCGCTGCGCAATACAAACGGCGGGCAACATAAGCGTACGCGCAAAAAGTTTATAAAAATATTGCAAAAGCCGCGAGGACTGTTTATAATAATAAAATACGGCACATGCCGTATATTATTCACAATTATGAGTGCCGCCCGGCACAAAGAAAGGAAAGGTGCCATTATGAAGCATCAGAAAATTGCCGGTATATTTGCCGACGCTTCCGCTTTTGATGGGCAGAAGATCAGAGTCTGCGGCTGGGTCAGAACCGTCCGCGACCTGAAAAACTTTGGATTCATCGAGCTTAATGACGGCAGCTGCTTCAAGTCGCTGCAGGTCGTGTTTGAGAGAGGCTCTCTCAATAATTACGATGAGATCGCAAAGCAGAATGTCGGCGCGGCGCTGATAGTTGATGGTACGCTTGTGCTGACTCCGGAAGCAAAGCAGCCCTTTGAGCTGAAGGCGGATGCGATAACGGTCGAGGGCGCGTCGACCCCCGACTACCCCCTCCAGAAAAAGCGCCACAGCGTGGAGTTCCTGCGCACGATCCAGCATCTGCGCCCCAGAACCAACCTCTTCTCCGCGACCTTCCGCGTCAGGAGCGTCGCGGCGCAGGCCGTCCATGAATTTTTCCAGAGCCGCGGCTTCGTATACGTCAACACCCCGATCATCACCGGCTCCGACTGCGAGGGCGCGGGCGAGATGTTCCGCGTGACGACGCTCGACCTCAACAACCTCCCCCTCAAGGAGGACGGCACCGTTGACGACAGCAAGGATTTCTTCGGCAAGCCCACGAGCCTGACCGTCTCCGGCCAGCTCAACGCCGAGAACTTCGCCATGGCCTTCGGCGATGTGTACACCTTCGGGCCGACGTTCCGCGCCGAGAACTCCAACACCCAGCGCCACGCCGCCGAGTTCTGGATGATCGAGCCGGAGATGGCCTTTGCCGACCTCAACGATTATATGGACACCGCCGAGGCGATGG
>CAVCWF010000130.1:0-8169 GCA_963605945.1 Lachnospiraceae bacterium | reverse complement strand
CTGCAAAGGAGAAGCGCGAGGTAAAGGCGGCGCTTGCCGCGGGGAGCATCGACCTCATCGTCGGCACCCACGCGCTATTCAGCACCGACGTTGAATACTCCCGGCTCGGCCTCGTCATCACGGACGAGCAGCATCGCTTCGGCGTGGCTCAGCGCTCGGCGCTCATCGGCAAGGGGCAGAAGCCGCATGTGCTCGTCATGTCTGCGACGCCGATACCGCGTACGCTCGCGCTCATCATCTACGGCGATCTGGACGTCTCCGTTCTAGACGAGCTGCCGCCCGGCCGTCAGAAGGTCGACACCTTCGCCGTCGGAGAATCGTACCGCGCGCGGCTCAACAATTTCATCCGCAGGCTCGTCGGCGAGGGGCGGCAGGTGTTCGTTGTGTGCCCGATGGTCGAGGAAAACGACGAGCTGCCCGTCAAGCTCAAGTCCGCCGAAGAGCACGCAAAGGAGCTGGCAGCTGCATTTCCCGATCTGCGTGTCGGCTGTGTGCACGGCAGGATGAAAGCGAAGGACAAGGACAGGATCATGGCCGATTTTTCCGCGGGCGAGCTGGATATTCTCGTGTCCACGACGGTCATCGAGGTCGGCGTTGACGTGCCGAACGCGGCGCTGATGATAGTGGAAAACGCCGAGCGCTTCGGCCTGAGCCAGCTGCACCAGCTCCGCGGCCGCGTCGGACGCGGGCAGCACAAGAGCTACTGCGTGCTGGTCTCCGACGCCGACGGCGAGGAGGTCAAAAGCCGCCTCGGCATCATGGTGAAAACCAACGACGGCTTCAAGATATCCGAGGAGGATCTGCGGCTGCGCGGGCCGGGCGATTTCTTCGGCTCCCGGCAGCACGGTTTGCCGGAGATGCACGTTGCCGACCTCGGCGCGGATGTGAACGTTCTCAAATCCGCGCAGGATGAGGCACAGCGGCTTCTGAAGGACGATCCCGCGCTGGCAAAGCCCGAACACAGAGCACTGCGTGAGCGCATCGACCGCCTGTTTTCAGCGAATTCCGACAGCTTCAATTAAAATTTTTCCTCCGCTGCGGTTTAATCGCCGCAGCAGAGGAATTTTTGTTACCTCTTTGTAAATTCTTAATAATTCTTTTGTTGATTTATTCATAAAAACAAGGTATAGTATCATCACCGTAAAGATTATACCCTTTTATAATAAATTGGAGGCAAACAAATGAAGAAGCTTTTTTATCTTATAATAGCGCTTATGCTGGTGCCCGCGCTCGTCGCATGCGGCGCGACCGCGGCCGAACAGCCGTCCGAACCGCCCGTCGAGGTCACTCAGTCCCCCGCCGTCGTGACGGATGAACCTGTCGTCACCAACACCCCGACGTCCGACACCGGAATAGTCGCGCTCGACGCTATTCTCGACGAGATCAACAACGATGCACAGCCCGGCTCCGCAGGTTCGAGCCTGAAGGCGGCTATCATCGCGGCGGATATGCTCAATTGGGCGTCCGGCACCGAGATGAGCGACGACGAGGTCCGTCAGGCGACGATAGAGTGGCTCAGCCCTAAGGGCAACGACGAGCTGGTAGAGTTCTCGATGAAGATCGACGGCGTGTACACCGCTTATCAGACCCTTATCAGTGAAGATTCCGAAGGACTTCTGTCCGACGCAGGACTTAACTACGCGGTCGGTCAGTGGGGCTACGAGCCGTACAGCTCGATAGAGACCATAGTCGAGGTCGTCGGCCTGCCTGAGTATTAATAGCGCGTCAATAAAAACCACCGATGCTGTGCATCGGTGGTTTTTATTATTTCATTCTGGCTTTTGTTTTCAGTATGAACTGCGAGACGGACTCAAGCCCGTGATAGTTCAGGAACATTATTATGCGGCGTTTCGTCGATTCACTGCGGAAGCTCTCGCTTTGCGTAAGCTTCGGCAGCTTTTTATGCGCATATTCGCGCATTGTTTTTATAAGCTCGGTTCTGTCCGCGCTCTTCTCGCCCGCGGCCACGCGGTTTATCCCTGTAAGCAGCACATGCGACAGGACAAGATACTCTATCTTGTCCGCCTTCCCGAACTGCCGTGCGGTCTTCTCCAGATCGTCGATAACGGTTATGATGTCGAGATTTTTTCTTGAAGTGAAGTTATTCATTGTAGATCCGGCACGGCAATGACAATGATAGAACGCCTCATGTATAACGACTATTCGGTTTGTCCTAAACAGCAACTTTGCCACAAACGAGAAGTCCTCATACCAAAGCCCGACCGGAAACTGCGCATCTTCAATAAAATTACGACGGAACAGCTTATTGCATGCGGAGCATGTGACAGTCAGCGGGTCGGTGAAATTCGTCACGTCATGGTATACGACTGTGCCGTCCTCATAATAGTCATCCATGTCGCAATAGGCGATGTCCGCGTTTTCGCGCTCGATGGCCTCAAGCATTCTTTCGTACATGGTCTCATCGACCCAGTCGTCGGAGTCCACAAAGCCGATAAATTCGCCCTTTGCCACCGTCATACCGAGATTGCGCGCACTCGATTGCCCGCCGTTTTCCTTCATCATCGGCACTACCAGCCCCGGATAGCGGGCGGCATAGTCGTCGATAATGCGCTGGGAATTGTCCGGTGAGCCGTCGTTGACGACGATTATCTCATAATCCTCCACCGTCTGCCCCACCAGCGAATCAAGGCACTGGGCAAGATATTTTTCGACATTGTATACCGGAACTATTATACTGAGCTTCATATTCCTTCCTCCAGCGACGCTTTCCGTTTTTTCCGGAAATCAGTTACGTTTATATAATACAGCATCGCCGCCGTCAGCGCAAGATATATCGACACGTTGGGTCGCCGGAGTACCGCGCCGGAAAACTGTGCGAGTCCAAGTTCAACGGCAAACATAACCGTCAGACCCATATTCCGAACGCTGACGGTTCCGCGTAAGTCGAGCATCGCATGACGGAGAATCATAATAAGAATAAACAGCAGGAAGCCCACGTAGGCGGCAAAGCCGACATAGCCATAATAGTACAATATCGCATGCCAATCATTTTCAAGGTCGTAAGTGACCTCACCGGTGTTCATCTCCGAAAACTGAAAACCGAACAGCTTTGTAAGCGTGTCGCTGTCCTCCCACACCAGTTTCGCATAGCTGCGCTTTATAAGCCGAGTGTCCATAAGCGTTTTGACGTCCTCCGTCGCGCCGTATGCCTCTATCACGCGCTCAATGCCGAAGCGGTCAATCACATCCGCAGGGACAAACTGACTATACATCCACTCAACATACGAGCGCGATGCTTTGTCGCCGCTTTGCCCCGGCGCGTTTGTATTATTACCATCCATGTCGGGGGCATTCGACCGGATAAACTCATCATGGTTTATATAGGCAACTGCAAGGCGGCTGTCCTCCACAACACGCGGCGTAACATCATAGGCACGGATACTCGCCGCGCAGAGGAGCACCAGAGCCGCCACGACTATCATGTCACGCTTCAACTCTCCTCTGTCGCCCGCAAGAAAACGTATGACAAGCATTATCATGCCGCATACACAGATTATAATAAAAGTAAGATAACAAGCCTTCGTACCGTTTGCAAGCAGCACCGCAAATACAGCCAACAGAACGCCCAGCGTTATAACAAGCTTTCTGCCTTTCAGCATATAGAAAGCAGAAAACATGGCAAGCACGGAAATAATAATACTCATCGCACAGCGATTGCTGTCTATGACCCAGCCGGACAGGCCAACACCGTCCGCATACGTTGAATTTGCCGTTCCGGTGAGTACCGAGATGAGCAGTTTCGCAAGCTCAATGGCTGCAGCCGTGAGTATTCCACGCTCGGCCTGCCGCAGTTTGCTGTCATTATCCATGCAAAAGATAAAGCAGATAGCCAGCACCGGCATCTGCGCGACGCGCACCATATACGCCACGTCTGTTGCAAGCATATAGTTACCGACCCGCAGGCCGTTTATCACATGCATCACACAAATGACGCCGACGGCGGCAAGCGCGAGGAATAACCTCATCCGCCTTTTCCCCTTGAGTTTTATCAGCAGCACTATCGGGAGAACCAGCATTATTATAAGCCGTATTGCTCCCGCCGCAGTACCGCGCTCGTTCTTCGTCCAGAAAGCGAGGGCGTCGAGCAGAGGCTGAAGCGCTATGAGAAGCGTCAGCCAGTTGTCATATAAAAACTTTTTAAATGACTTTTCGTTTACCCGCATATCTATCTCTCCTCCAGAAGGTCAAACCACTGCCGGGATATGTTTTCCTTGGAAAAGTCCCGCGCGCGGCGCACCGCGGCGCGGCTGAGTTCCGCCATGAGTTCGGGGTCGTTTATAAGGCCGAGCAGACGCGCGGCATAGCCGTCCGCATCTCCGTCTGGCACGAGATATCCGTTCACGCTGTCTGTTATTATCAGCGCGGGGCCAACGCGCACATCATATGCCACCGGCGCAAGGCCGCAGCTCATCCCCTCAACAAGGGTCAGCATAAATCCTTCGCTTTTAGAGGTACTTGCGTATATCGACGCCGAAAGCATCTCGCGCTCCACGCCCTCCGGGGAGAGCTTTCCCGTCAGCGTAACGCAGTCGGAGAGTCCCTGTTCGCGTATCAGTGCTTCCAGCGCAGGGCGCTCATCACCCTCTCCTATTATCCGCAGGTTCCAATCCGGAGCCTTTTCATGTACGGCGGCAAATATCCTGATAAGCCTGTCCATGCCCTTTACTTCGACGAGCCGCCCGACGGCAACCACGGTCTTTTCACGGTGATCAGGGAGCTTTTCAGGGTAATGCTCAAGGAAATTGGGTATTGCGACGACCTTGGTGTGCTTATTATCACGCATGACCTCGCGTACCTCATCGGCAAGGCCGGGCGTGAGGAGTATAAACGCGTCGAGTCCGCCGTAGTCGCATCGGAAGCTGTCGAGCAGCTTTTTGTCAAAACAGTGATCCTGATGGAGCTGGCCAAGCTTATATACGCCCGGACGGCCATATTTCGACAGCAGGACATTATGCTCCGGTCTTGTGGTTATTATCACTCCGTCGTCTATCGCGGATATTGCGTCTATGACGGCCTTCTTCTTATCGTGCAGAATACGCGCCGCCCTCACGCTCTCGCGCGCGAGGCCGAAAACGTCCTTCCTCCGGGCGCAGTCACGCCACTCGTCCCGGTTCGGTACCACGTCGAGAAGATAGCGGACGCGGACGCGTTCGTCTATCGGGAAGGCCGGGGCGTCCGGCATGTCATACACGGAGATTATCTCCACGTCGTATTTTTCTGCAAACAGGTTTGCCATCTGGCAGACGGCTTTTTCTATACCGCCATAAGCAAGGTGCAGCGTAATTATACGCACAGTTTCCATGTCTTATCTCCCTGATTTTATTCTTTCTGCCTATTTCTGCCACGGAATATGGTCGCGTTCAGCAGCTCATACGCCAACGTGTCCTTTGTGAGTATCAGGTATGCGGCATACAGCGCAACGCATGCGATGATTATCGCCGCGATGTTCACCCAATAATTCAACCCCGCCGTGCGGATGAGCAGCGACAGCGGGATAAACAGCGCCGAAGCCAGCAGGTAGCCGCATATGCGTTTGGAAAACAGCCTGCAATTGACGCCGATCTTCTTCACGGCGTAGAAATAGCAGGTCACGACGAACAGTATGACCGCGAGGGTCGTGGTGGCAAGCGAGGTAATGACGGTGAAGCAGCCCGCCGCAACGAGGATGAAGTTCATCACAAGGTTCATCACGCCGAATACCGCGAGCAGCACAACCTGCTGCTTCTCGCGCGAATTGACGTACATCACAAGATTATTCAGCACCGACTGGAACGACAGCGCGATGCGCGATATCGCCGCGACTATGAGCACCGGCCACACGTAGGTATACACGTCCTGCGTGTAAAGCTGCATCACTTCCTGCGCCAGCACAATGAAGCCGAAGTTTATAGGAATGACGAGCGCGAGGTATTTCTCCGTCGTGTCGTTCAGAACCCGCTCGTATTCGTCCCGCTTCCCTTCGCCGAGCAGCGCCGAGACGCGCGGGATGGCGACGTTTATGAGCGCCAGCGGCACTGCGGACACCATGCCGACCATATTAGTAGGGATATAATACTCTGTGACCGCGATATCGCTCACCAGCGGCGAAAGCATTATCTTATCCAGCTGGAAGTAGAAAACGTCCACATTCACTATAACGAGCGACACCACCAGCGGGAACAGGTGCTTTCTTATCGTCAAGCCGCCGAAATCAAAATGCACGTCGCGCCTGATCCTGATATAGCTGAGGATATTATTGACAAAGTTGGTCATGGAAATAACCACGGCGTACGGCACCACGTCGCTCGGCTTACGCACGAACACGAATATGGATATCAGATAGCCAAGCCGCACAAGTATGGTCTTGACCATTATGAACCGGTAGTTTTCCTTGGCCTCATTTGCGAATTCGACATAGAAAATGTTCGCAAAGAGCTGGATGAGCATAACGAGATAGACATATATCTCTATCTGCGAGCTGGAACGCCAGAAGGTATAGGCCACATACACCAGCATCGCCGCGCCGTTGGAGACGATACCGATGAGGAAAAGGCTCGTAAAGAGCTTGTTCGTCGCGGCGGGATCGTTCCTGACGCGGCTTATCTCGCGCACGCCGTAGTTATATATACCGAAGGAGGCCAGCGCGAGGAAAACGCTGTACTCGGTATAAACGCGGTTATATATGCCGTAAAGCTCCTCGTTCAGCAGGCCGGTGATATAAGGCCCGACAAGCAGTGGAATAACGAGGTTGAAGCCATTCAGCAGAGCTTTATATATGCCGTTGCGGACAAGAGATTTTTCCTGCATAGCTTGCCTTTCTTAGATGGATGTTATATAATCATTTGCAGCTGTTTTGTTATTTTACTATTTCTTCAACTGAAAGTAAAGCTAATAATTCTTAAATATACGTACAGTTTTATGGAGGACACATGAATAAGATACTTGTACCCATCGGATATATGGGCTCCGGCTCGTCCGCGGTGACGGATATTCTCGCCGAGATAGACGGATGCAGCGCCCGCGACGGCGACTTTGAGTTCGTTTTTCTGCACTGCCCGAACGGCGTTTTCGACCTTGAGGACAAGCTCCTGCACGGCAACAATGCCATACGCAGCGACGAAGCGCTGCACAGCTTTCTCGGCACGATGAAGCAGCTGTGCACGAAAAAATACTGGTGGGTCGGGCATTATAACGAGCATGTCGGCCCCGGATTTTACGATCTGTGCCGTCGCTTTGTCGACGAGCTGACCTTCTCCCGGCCGAACTATTACTGGTACTGGCAGGAGAACACCAACGCGCGCATGTTTGTTGAGCTGTGCATCCGCAAGATCGTCTGGCTGCTGACGATGAAAAAGGTGCTGCTTCGCAAGCCGCGCACGTATTACGACACCATGCTTTCTATCCCCACCGAGGAGGAATTTTATTCCGCCGCCTCGCGCTTTATTTCCGGGGTAATGGACGAGATCGGCCTGCAGGAGCACAACATCGTGCTCGATCAGCTCCTGCTGCCGCACAATCTCTTCCGCGTGGATAATTACTTTGGGGACGAGCTGCGCGTATTCGAGGTCAGCCGCGACCCGCGCGATGTGTTCATCCAGAACAAATACGTCTGGCGGTCGCGCAATAACGCCGTCGTGTTTCCGACGGATGCCGAGGAATTTGCGCAGTTCTACCGCCGCCTGCGCGACAGCGAGCGCCCGTCCGGCAGCGCCAAGGTGCTGAAGCTGCAATTCGAGGATCTGATATATAATTACGACGCCTCGATGGAGCGGATATACGCCTTCCTCGGCGTGACCAAGGCACAGCACAGCGCCCCAAGAACGCATTTTGACCCCGCGAAGTCCATCCAGAACACGCAGCTTTTCCGCGTGAATGAGCAGTATGCCCGCGAGGCGGAGATCATCGCGGAGCTTCTTCCGGAATATATATACGATTTTCCCTACGAAAAGGTTCCCGATCCTGAGAAATCTTTTTAGAAGCATTAAAAACAGCCTCTCCCAAGCCGGGAGAGGCTGTTTTATACGTTTCGCGGCACAAACAGCGATTACAGACGCTCTTTGACCTTTGCCTTCTTGCCCACGCGGTCACGCAGGTAGTACAGCTTCGCTCTGCGAACCTTGCCCTTGCGGACGGTGGTGACAGAGACGATGGAGGGAGAGTGTACGGGGA
>CAVCWF010000129.1:0-3819 GCA_963605945.1 Lachnospiraceae bacterium | reverse complement strand
AGTAAAATCAACCTGTCATTGCGAGACCGGTGCGCACACCGGTCGTGGCAATCCGTTTCTTTTCTGGACAGCAGTGTATATTTCTGCGGCACACAGGGGATGCGGATTCCCACGTCGCTTCGCTCCTCGGAATGACAGTGGTTTTCTTTATGTTGTTCTGTCTTTTTCCTATTGGCAATGGTCCCAGTCTAGAGAAAAGCGGAAAAGAAATGGCAGAGCAAAGATTAATTTCTTGCCTCCCTTTACACAAGGGAGCTTTTTTCTTAATCGTCTTGCCGCTGTGTCTTTTCCCTAATGGCAATAGTCCAAGTCTGGCGACCCCTCAGGCGGCGTTGCCGCCAGCTCCCCTAGAAGGGGCGCCGCTCCGCGGCATAGATTTGCGACTGGCGCATAGCTGCACACCGCCACTTGGCTCCATCTGACGAGGGAGCTGTCGGCGTCAGCCGACTGAGGGAGAGAAAAATCCCTCACCCTGCTCCGCGTGACAAATCGTCGCACCCGTCTAAAATCTTCGCCGCCGCTTTGCTGCCTAATAGGTGCACCGAGAGTGCGGCATAGCCACTGCGCCAATCCAAATTCTCAACCTTTCTTCACGCGGCTTAAGAATTTCAGCCCTTGCAAATACTGCGCGCGTATGCTATATTATACGCTCGACGGTTAAATGATAGATATTGAGGAAAAGAAAGTGAAATTATCCAGATTTATCGGGAATAAAGCCTTTTACCGCAAGCTTTTTGCGGTCATGCTGCCGATTCTCATTCAGAACGTCATCACAAACTTCGTGAGCCTGCTCGACAACGTCATGGTCGGACAGGTCGGCACGGAGCCAATGTCCGGTGTTGCCATCGTCAACCAGCTGCTGTTCGTGTTCAACCTCTGCATCTTCGGCGGCCTCGCGGGCGCGGGCATCTTCACCGCGCAGTTTTACGGCAAGGACGACCACATGGGCATCCGCGACACGCTGCGCGCCAAATACTACATCGCCATCGGCTCGGTGGTGATCTTCCTGCTCGTGTTCATCTTCCTCGGCGAGAACCTGATCTCCGCTTTCCTGCACGAGGGAAACGAGGGGCTTGACCTCGCCGCGACGCTCGGCCACGCGAAGGACTACATCGCCGTGATGTACTTCCAGATGCTGCCGTTCGCGGTGACGCAGGTGTATTCCAGCACCCTGCGCGAGACCGGCGAGACGATGCTGCCGATGAAGGCGGGCATTGCCGCCGTGTTCGTAAACCTCGTGTTCAACTACATCCTCATTTTCGGCAAATTCGGCGCGCCCGCGCTCGGCGTCGTCGGCGCGGCCATCGCAACCGTGCTCTCCCGCTTCGTCGAGTGCGCGATCGTCATCACGTGGACGCACCGCCACAAGGAGCGCAACCGCTTCATCGTCGGCGCGTACGAGACGATGCGCGTCCCGCCGGAGCTTGCAAGGCAGATAGTGCGCCTCGGCGCGCCGCTGCTGATAAATGAGCTGCTGTGGTCGGGCGGCATGGCGATGCTCAACCAGTGCTACTCCATGCGAGGGCTGGAGGTCGTCTCCGCGTGCAACATTTCCTCCACGGTCTCGAACCTCTTCCTCTGCGCCGCGCTCTCGATGGGCAACACCGTCGCCATCATCATTGGGCAGCTGCTCGGCGCGGGCGAGCTGGAGCGCGCCGTGGACGAGGACAGAAAGCTCATCGCGTTCTCCGTCGCGCTCAGCACCTGCGTCGGCATCGTGATGGCGCTGCTCGCGCCGCTGCTGCCGCAGCTCTACAACACCTCGGACAGCGTCAAGCAGATGGCCTCCGACATGCTCTGGGTCAGCGCCGCGATGATGCCGTTCAACGCTTTCACCAACACCTGCTACTTCACGCTGCGCTCCGGCGGCAAGACGATCATCACCTTCATTTTCGACAGCGCCTACGTCTGGGCGGTCTGCATCCCGGTCGCGTTTACGCTCTCGCGCTATACCGCGCTGCCGATCCTGCCGATGTTTATGATCGTGCAGTCGCTTGAGATCATCAAGTGCGGCATCGGCTTCGTGTTCGTCAAGCGCAGAAAATGGGTCAATAACCTCGTCACCGACCCGGCAATATGATATAGATACAGCGATCCCCCTGCACCGCGAACGGGCGCAGGGGGGGTCGTTTATTTAAGATCGCGGGGTACGGCGGAAAATGCTGCGGAACAGCAGGCGAGTGACGGGACCTGCGGCAAAAAGATTCCACAGCAGCGCCATCGGGAAGTTCTTCAGCACCGTCCCGACCCAGACGGCGAACAGCTCCGTCGCCGGGGCACGGCCGGGGATGACGCTGAACAGCAGCGCCGCTGCCATGCTCATTGTCGGGCACATCACGAGCACCGTACAGCCGGACACCATAAGCGTGATGAAAAACGGGTTATCCTGTCCGGGACGGATGATTTTTCCCGCCAGTGCGTGGCCGAGACGGTTGCCCCAGAGGTTCGAGAAAATGAACACGAAGATCCACATGTACGCCGCCTCGGCGAGCGCGGCGGGGAACACGGCGTTGGTCATGCCGCTCAGGCCGCCGGGCTGGAGCGCATAGCCCATGCTTATGGCGACGTTGTAAATCTCCATGCCGACGGCCATCGTGATCGACATCACGATGCCGAAAAACATCTTTTCGCCGCGTGTTTCAGGCATTTTTCTCACCGTCCTTTGCAATCCGCAGACTGCGGGAGATGGAGGACGGGTCGTTTCTGCCCCAGAGGACGTACAGCAGCACGGAGACGATATTCGCCGCCGACAGGATGACGAACATCTGCTCGTAGCCCAGACCGCTTATCAGCACGCCCGCAATGCCGCCGCCAAGCCCGATGCCGATGTCATAGGCGCAGAGAAAGGTGGAGTTCGCGGAGCCGCGCTCCGCCGGGGCGGCGCTGTGCACGGCCATGGACTGCAGCGCAGGCTCCAGACCGCCGAAGCCGTAGCCCGCGAGCACGGCGGCGAGGATGAACGTGACCGTGTTCGGTGCGAGGGCGAGCAGCAGAAAAGCCGCGAGCATGGCCGCGTTGCAGGTGTAGACGAACATCGCCTCGCCCTTCTTGTCGGCGTATTTGCCGAGCACGACGCGGACGAGCAGCAGCATGACCGCCATTATCGCGAAGAACAGGCCGCCTGAGGGCAGCTCTGCCTCCACGGCGTATTTGGCGAGAAAGTTCTCAAGCGCGCCGAAGGTCAGCATGAATATGAGCGCGATGACCGAGGCCGGGACTGCCGCGCGCGAAAACAGCGCAGAAACGTTCAGCGACTTTTTCTCGGCCTTTATCGGCGGATTCTTCAAAATGGCGAACAATATCAGTGCAATAAGTACCGAGCCGGAAGCGCAGACGAACAGCACCGTATAGCTGAAGCTGTCCATCAGGTACAGCCCAAGCGCCGGGGCACAGGAGGTGGCGAGGGCTGTGGCCATGCCGAACATGCCCATGCCCTCGGCAAAGCGCGGGGCGGGGATGACGTCGGAGGCGATGGTAGCGGTGGCGGTGTTGCTGAGGGCGAGGGACGCGCCGTGCACCATTCTGAACACGAAGGCGAGGAATATGACCGAGGCGAACATGTAGCCAAGCGGCATCAGCAGCATTCCCGCAAGGCCGACGAGCAGTATCGCGCGGCGCCTGCCGTTATCGAGCATCCAGCCGACGAATGGGCGGCAGAGTACCGCGACGAGCGAGAACAGCGTCGCGGCCAGCCCCGCCAGCGCCTCGCTGCCGCCGAGGCTTTCAATGTAGAACGGGAAGGTGGACAGCAGCATGATGTGGTTCATGAAGACGAGGAAATTGATGACTATTATCAGCACAAAGTTCCGTGTCCAGAGC
>CAVCWF010000128.1:0-5080 GCA_963605945.1 Lachnospiraceae bacterium | reverse complement strand
AAAGGGACTAGGCGGCAAATCAATGAATCGAGGTATGCCGCCGTCGCGTTGAGCGTAGCGACGCGGCAATCCGTTTCTTTTGGGGTCTATGCAATGTTTATGTGCGGCGCGAGGAGATGCGGATTGCCACGACCAATGACGTCGGTCACTGGTCTCGCAATGACAAGCTTTTCTTTACTCTGCTCTTTCTTTTCTCCCCTGCTCCAATCTCCACTCTGGCGACCCCTTTCCCCAGTGTGCGCACTGGGGACTTCCCCTAAAAGGGGCAGCGCTCCGCGGCAAGAATTCAACACTGGCGCAACGGGGCGCCGCTTCGCGGCAAAGATTTTAAATCACGCGCCGATTCAGGCGCCGCGTCGCGGCAAGGATTTATATCTCGCTGTGTACATTCCTATCACCGCCAATTGCCGGAGACGCCGTCGGGCGCGCCGGGGTGCGGCGTATGCAGGATATTTTTCGTCTCCGGCTCGTCCGCGCGGTGGTCGTGCCCGGTCGGTACGGGCGGCTGCTTGGTCTTGTCCTTGTTCTTCTTCGACATGCTGTTTCCTCCTGAATTTGTTCTCTTCATTGGCTGGGGCGCCAGTCTTTGGTAATTGCCAGTTGGGAGAAGAGAGGGCAATGTAAAGACTCCCGCTGTCATTCCGAGACCAGTGACCGACGTCACTGGTCGTGGGAATCCGTTCCTCCTAAAGACAGCAGTATGTTTCTGTGCGGTGTAAAGGAGAACGGATTGCCGCGTCGCTTCGCTCCTCGCAATGACAGGTTATTTTAATCTGGTGCGCCGATTTGTTATGCGGTGCGGGGCGCTAGCTTACGGGACGGCACAGAGGCCGTCCCCTACAGGGTGATTTGGCGCGTGTGCTTTTTTTCGCTCTGCTCTATACTCAACTCTGGCGACCCCTCAGGCGCTGCACACGCAAAAACTGCCCTCCGAAGTTTCCTTCAGAGGGCAGTGTTTCCTGTTATCCCAAATTTATGCGCGGTCAGTCGAAGGTCGGCTCCCAAGTCGCCGACGCGTGCGCGGCGAAGCACAGCTCTATCTGCTCGGCAGTGGTCTTATCCTCCGACAGCGGCGGCAGCTCGTTCAGGCCGAAGTAGCCGGAGGCCAGCGTCTCACTGTTTGCGCGGAACTCCCCGCCCAGCAGCTCGCACTCCACGAAAAACTTGATAATTCCGTAGGCGTAGCGCGGGCGGTTATGCCGGTTCCTGTCCTGCGCCGCGATGATGCGCCGCGCGCGGACGTCCAGCCCCGCCTCCTCGCGCACCTCCTTCTCGGTATTGCTGCGCACCGACTCCAGCACGTCGCACCAGCCGCCGGGCAGCGCCCACAGGCCGTCCTTCTCCTGCACGAGCAGGATTTTTCCGTCGCGGAACACCGCGGCGCGGGTGTCGATTTTCGGGGTCTGGTAGCCGGTCTCGTTGCAGAACAGCCCTCTGACCGTGTCGGGCGGCAGCTCGGTGCGGTCGGCGAGCATTTCGGCGGCGATGTCGCGGATGCGCCGGAAGCGCTCGATATCGTAGACGTCGCGGCCGTAGAACAGCCCCGCCTGCGCCAGCGCCTGAAGCTCTATCGCCCAGTTCAGCCATTTTTCGTTGGTCATAGTCGGTGTCTCCTTTGTGTGGGGTGGGGGCTTGGCGCCCCTGCTAGGCAGCGAAGCGGCGGCGCACCCTTGGCGCCCCTTCTAGGGGAGCTGGCGGCCCGTGGCCGCCTGAGGGGTCGCCGGGGTGGAGAGAGTGCCATTAGGGAAAAGAGAGGGCGATGTAAAGAATACCTCTGTCATTGCCCCTAAAGGGACTAGGCGGCAAATCAATGAATCGTGGTATGCCGCCGTCGCGAGGAGCGAAGCAACGTGGGAATCCGTTTCTCTTTGGGTCTATGCAATGTTTATGTGCGGCGCGAGGAGAGCGGATTGCCACGACCAGTGACGTCGGTCACTGGTCTCGCAATGACAAGCTTTTCTTTACGCTGCTCTGTCTTTTCTGCCCTGCTCTAGTCGCAACTCTGGCGACCCCTTCGGCACTTCGTGCCACTTCCCCTAGAAGGGGCAGCGCTTCGCGGCAAAGATTCAACAATGGCGCAGTGGGGCAGCGCTTCGCGGCAAAGATTTTAATCTCTGCGTCGATTTTTATGCAGTGCAAGGCGCGGAATTTTCTCTCCCTCAGTCGGCTTCGCCGACAGCTCCCTCGTCAGAGGGAGCCAAGGGGGTGGGAGGCGTTACAGCGCCCTATCTTTTACCTAATGGCAGTTTCTGCACACTGGCGACCCCTCAGGCGCTACGCGCCAGCTCCCCTAGAAGGGGAGCCGAGGGAGTTCCCCCCATCACCCACCAAACGACACGATTCTATTCACGGACGCGATGAACCGCTGGAGGGCGGCGCGGCCGTCTGGGGTGCGCTTGAACACCGCGGCGTCCTCAAGCACGCGCACGAACACCGCGCCCACCTCCTGCCGCAATATCTCATCCGCGTTCTCCGCCGTGAACTCATGCTTCCGCATCAGCTCCTCCGCCCAATCCGCGTGCGCCGCGATGCTCGCGTCCGCGCGGATATCACTGCCGCTCAGGATGGCGTTTTTCAGCGTCTCAAGCTCGGTCTTGAGACGCGGCGGAAGCACCGCAAGCCCCATGACCTCGATAAGCCCGATATTCTCCTTCTTGATATGGTGCAGCTCCGGGTGCGGGTGGAACACGCCGAGGGGGTACTCCTCCGTCGTGCGGTTATTGCGCAGGACGAGGTCAAGCTCATAGCGCACGCCGTCGCGCCGCGCGATGGGCGTGACCGTATTATGCGGCACGCCGTCCGTCTCCGAGATGATGCCCGCGGCCTCGTCGTTATAATCGCGCCAGACGCAGGTGATGCGTTCGGCCAGATCGACGATGCGGTTCGCGTTCGCACAATTGAGCCGCAGCACCGGCATCGGCCACTTGACGATGCCCACCTTGACGTCCGGGAAGCCGTCGAAGAAGGTCATGCCCTCGATGCGCGCCTTCGTCATCGGGAACACGTCCAGCCCGCCCTGAAAATGCTCGTGGCTGAGTATCGAGCCGCCGACGATGGGCAGGTCTGCGTTCGAGCCGACGAAGTAGTGCGGCAGCATGGTGACGAGCGCGAGCAGCTTATCGAAGGTCTCGCGCCCGATGTACATCGGGGTGTGCCTCTGGTTGAGGAAGATGCAGTGCTGCTCATAATAGCTGTACGGCGAGAACTGCATGTACCAGAATTTGCCGTCGAGCAGGACGGGCACCATGCGCAGGTTCTGCCGCGCGGGGTGATCCAGCCGCCCGGCGTAGCCCTCGTTCTCGGCGCAGAGCTGGCATTTCGGGTAGCCGTTCTGGCGGGCGCGGCGCGCGGCCGCGATGGCGCGGGGGTCCTTCTCCGGCTTCGAGAGGTTGATGGTGATGTTCATCGGCCCGTACTCCGACTTGTACACCCAGCGGATGTCGCGCGCGAGGCGGTCACGGCGGATGTAGTTGACGTCGCCGCAGAAGTTATAGAACCAGTCCGTGCCGCGTTCGGGGCTGACCGCGTATTCGCGCACGAAGCGGTCGTGCACCTCGTGCGGGAACGGGGTCAGCTCGCCCATGAGGCGGGTGTCGAACAGGTCGCGTTCGGTGACGCTGTCGCCGATGAGGCCGCGGCTGACGGCGTCGTCGGTGAGCGCGGCGAGTATGGCGGTGAGAGGCTCGCCCTTAGGAGCCGTGCCGCCGCCCCGTTCGAGGCGCATCACGTCGAGAAGACGGTTGTAGACGTAGCGCGAATCGGCCTCCTGTATGAGGTCGTGCGCGACGCCGTAGTTTACAAGGGCTTTGATGTAATCTTTCATAGGCTCTCCATTGTGAAATGTGTGGGTGTGGGGCAAAGATTTGGGACAGGAGCGTTCGTTGCACCGCACCCTCTTGGCGCCCCTGCTAGGGGAGCTGGCACGGCGTTAGCCGTGACTGAGGGGTCGCCAGTTTTTAGTAATTGCCAATAGGCAAAAGAGAGGGCAATATAAAGCTCCCCCGCTGTCATTCCGAGGAGCGAAGCGACGTGGGAATCCGTTTCTCCTTGGGTCGGTACAACATTTTCGTGCGGTGTAAGGGGATGCGGATTGCCACGACCCGCCTGAGGTGTAAGTTCGCATTAGCCAAATCAAAGATTTGGATGCTCACTTAGGTCTCCGCACCGGTCTCGCGACGGCGGCATACCACGATTCATTGATTTGCCGCCTAGTCCCTTTAGGGGCAATGACAGGACTTTTCTTTACGCTGTTCTTTCTTTTGCCTAATGGTGGTTTCTGAACTCCGGCGACCCCTCAGGCGCTGACGCGCCAGCTCCCCTAGAAGGGGCGCCAAGGAGTGCGGTGATTTTTTCTTGCGCGCAAAGTATGAGAAACGGGACGGCCGCCGTGCCGTCCCGTAATCGTTATATTGTTCTGTCTTTTATCCAATGGCGCTGAACCAAGACTGGCGACCCCTCAGTCGGCTAACGCCGACAGCTCCCCTAAAAGGGGCGCCGAGGGGCGATACCTCGCAAAATTCTGCAAAACGGTCTGCCGGGGACGCGGCAGACCGTCTTCAATTATCCCAGATAAATGGCCTCGACCTGAGAGATCAGCTCAGGCAGGTAGTCATAATAAAGCGTGATATTATAGCGCTCGTCAAGGACGGAATATATGCGCGAAAAGTCCGCCCCGGTCATCATGCCGACTGCTATGCTGACGCCGCCGAGCAGTATCGCGACCAGAACCACCATGATGATTATTCTCCACGCGTTCTTCATCAGGCTTCTACCTCCTTGTAGCACCACTTGCCGCCGAGATGGATCAGCCCTCTGACAAGCCCCACCATCGCGCCGCCGACAAGCCACACCGCTATCCACAGCGCCAGCAAGCCCAGCGCAAGCAGGATAAACGCCATGCCGATTATGACCATGATATCCGCAAACACCGCAATGCCGCTGCCAAATGCGGACGTGACCGCCATGACGCCGCCCGTGATGATAAGCCCGGCCAGCACCAAGAACAGCAGCGTCGGCACGATGAGCAGCAGGATCCCCAGCAGACCCACCGGCACCGCCAGCAGTATGTACAGTATCAGCA
>CAVCWF010000127.1:0-5763 GCA_963605945.1 Lachnospiraceae bacterium | reverse complement strand
ACCATTTGCTTGCTCCTTTCAGCCCTCGAAATCCTTGATGTTTCCGAGGTGATAATACGGAAGCATCTTTTCACGAACCCAGTTCTGCGCCTCAACCGGGGATATGCCAAGATTGGTTGGGCACGCGGCGACAAACTCGACTATCGAAAAACCAAGCCCCTTCATCTGACACTCAAATGCGCGTCTGACGGCTTTTTTTGCCTTGCGGATGTTGGCGGGAGTGTCGACTGAGCAGCGCTCAACGAACTTCGCGCCGTCTATCGTCGCAAGCAGCTCCGCCATACGTATCGGGCTTCCGTACATCTCTTCGGTTCTGCCGTTGGGTGTAGTGGTCGTGACCTGACCGAGCAGAGATGTCGGAGCCATCTGGCCGCCAGTCATGCCGTATATGGCGTTGTTGACATATATAACGGTGAATTTCTCACCTCTGTGTGCGGCGTGGACTATCTCGGTAGTGCCGATTGCCGCGAGGTCGCCGTCACCCTGATAGGTGAAAACAAGCTTGTCGGGATTGAAGCGTTTTACGCCGGTGGCGGCTGCGGGCGCTCTGCCGTGCTCACATGCAAGCGCATCCACGTCCCAATAGATGTTCATCTGGGTGCTGCATCCGACTCCGTCGATAAGAATGGTGTCATCGACCAGTCCCATCTCCTCAATGACAGAGGCAACTACCTGATTTATAATGCCATGAGAGCAGCCGGGGCAGTAGGTAGTGGGTTTGTTGATGACAGCCGGCTTTTTATATACAGTCTGAATCATTTGTTAACCTCTTTCCAAACAGTCTTGATAGACTCCATGATGTTGTCCTCGTTGAGCATACCGTCCAGAGTGTTTCCGCAGTGGAAGACAGGATATCTGCCCTTGACCGCAATTCTTACGTCGTCTATCATCTGGCCGATGATGTTGATCTCGGGCACGATAGCCGCCTTGCAGCCGGGATTCACATGGTCGAAAGCGGCTGAAGGATAGGGCCAAGCCGTCATCGGACGGATAAGACCGATCTTTATGCCAAGCTCTGCTTCGGCGTCCCTGAGAATGGATTTCGCCATTCTGGAGGCGGTGCCGTATGCGCAGATGACGATGTCGGCGTCCTCTATGCCAAGAGTCTCACATCTCGTCTCCTTTTCCGCGATGAGCGGGTAAAGCTCCTTTTCGAGTATCTGCTGCTGCTTGTAAAGCGGGACTGTGTTTATGGTTATGCGCGTCTTATAGCCCTTGTCGCCCTTGCCGCAGAGTCTCCATTTGACGGCGTTCGTCATATCCCGGCGAGCCGGAAGCTTGTCAAAGTCAACGCCCTCCATCATCTGACCGATCATGCCGTCCGCCAGAACCATAACGGGCGTCCCGTAGAGCTGTGCGATATCAAAAGCTTCGTATGTCATTTCGACCGCTTCCTGAACGGTGGCGGGGAGCAGGATGGGAATCTTGTAGGAGCCGTTTGCGTGCATGTGGTAGTCTTCCTGCGCGGCTTCAAGATTGCCCATGCCGGGGCCGTTGCGGCACATGTCCACAACAACGACGGGGAGACGGATGCCGGCCATTGCCGATATAGTCTCAAGCATCAGGTCGATGCCGACGCTAGACGAACTGGTCACAACGCGCGCGCCGGTAGCGGCCGCGCCGTAAAGCATGTTCACTGCGCTCAGCTCGCTTTCAGCCTGAAGGAAGAGCTTGCCATGCTTCGGCATTTCGCGGGAGAGATATTCCGGTATCTCACTCTGCGGTGTTATGGGATAACCAAAAAATGCGTCGGCCTCCGCGCGGACGATTGCCTCTGCGACGGCTTCGTTGCCTTTCATCAATACCTTTGCCATATCTGCACCTCACTCCACTTCTCTTTCGATAGTAATTGCGCCGTCCGGGCACGTGATCGCGCAGCTTGCGCAGCCTACGCACCCATCCGGGTCTGCAACCGACGCTGGGAAAACTCCGCGGGCGTTGAATTCCGTTTTGTCTATGGCAAGAACATGCTTGGGACATACAGAAATACAAAGCTCACAGCCTTTGCAGGAATGGGTGTCTACTGTAACGATGGATTTTGCCAAAAGAATCACCTCTTAAGAATATTTCAAATGCAAGCGCATTGGGACAAACTAGTCAATACTTCATCCAACCGGGTCTGTGCATAAGGTGCAGCGGCAGGGGATCGCCGCCGAGCTTCAGCGCACCGGCCGGTTCCTTCAGCTGCTCCGGGAAGCAGTGCGCTATGACCGGCAGTCCGGTTATGCGGCTCAGCTCCTGAATCATCTCGTCGCCTTCGGCGAGGTCGCTCACTGTCGTTTCCTCACAGCAGTTGGTGTTATTTATAAGTCCGGTGAAATGCAGACCGGATGAAGATTCTATATCACGCAGATATTCGAGCGCCGCGACAGCTGTGCCGGTATAGTAGCGGCGTTTGTTTATGACCATCCACATCTCGTATTTCTCCGGCATATATTTCTTGTACCGGCCAAGCACCCGCGCTCCCGCCGGATCGCCGCCGACGTCGATGATATTCGTCCTGTCCGTTCTGAAAAAGCAGGACGCAATCTCAGGGGCAAGGCCGGGGGTGTCCTCGTATGGGCTGTTTGCGAAATTACTTGAGATCACCTGAACGCCGTACTGTTCGAGCACGTCCTGACACTCTCGCGTCCGGAAATACGGATTAACTATGTCAAGGTCTGCAATAACGGTTTCCTTGCCGTTCTGGGAAAAATGCACGGCGAGGTTATCCGCAATCTCTGTTTTGCCGCTTCCGTAGTGACCGGCTATCATATAACAGCTTACCTGTTTGTCGAGCATTGCGTTTCATCCCTCCTTCTGTATCTAATATTACGTTTTGCGCGTCGAAAAGACAAACATCGAAAAGTTTGTCTGCTATTCCAAAAAGTTGGGATTGACTGATACACGGCCGCATACGGCGCCCGTAAAACGAAAAATCCCCGCTGCATTGATGCAGCGGGGATAACGTGATGTTCGGGTTTCAGTCCATATTCCTGAAGTAGTTTATCATCCGGTTTACGACAGGCTTGTCACTGGATGGAAGGTAGCCGAGGGCGATGGCTTCGCTCTGCGTTAGCCCTTCAACGGTGCGGAACACGAGGTTGTTGCCCCGAATTTCCTCAACATATTCAGGCGAGAGCGTGATGCCCATATTGTTCGATACCATCATAACTGCGGATTTATACTCGTTCACCTCAATATAGTTCTGCGGATAAAATCCGAGCTCCTCCCAGCATTTCTGGCGGCTGTTGCACAATCCGGCGGAAGGGGTGACTATGCGCTGAATGAAGGTTTCATGTATGAGATCCATCGGGTATATGATGTTCTTCTCATTGAGCGGGTTGTCTTTGCGCATGACAATTCCGAAGCGGCTTTCGATGAGTGTTCTGTACTCTATCTCCTCGTAGGTTTCGAGATGCGCCTGCGGGGCGATGATGAAATCCACGGTCCCGTTTTTGAGACAGTTTATTATACCGTTCAGCGACAGGTGCGTGTAATACAGGCGGCAATTCGGCTCGGTCTGTAAGAAGTTTTCAAAGATGAATGTCAGATTCGTACTCTCTATACAGCCCCAGTAGCCGACGGAAACGTTTGAAACGTCAAATTCCGTCCTGCCGAGACGCTTGGTGCTCTCGATGCTGTCGTTCCAGAGCTTGGTGATGCGCTCGGCATAAACCCGCAGATTGTCCCCGGCGGGAGTGAGTTCAAGCTGCTTGCTGCGGCGGTTGAAGAGCATTACGCCAAGCTCACTTTCGAGGTTTTGAATCTGCTTGCTTATCGCCGTCTGAGCGACAAAGCAGAGCTGCGCCGCCTTAGAGAAGTTCAAAGTTTTTGCGGCGTAGTAAAAATACGTCAGCTGCTGATATGTCATGGCTGCGCGGATTCAAAATGCCCGGCGACGTCCTTGAGATACTTCCGTATCGGGAGGTGCTGGGGACATACGCTCTCGCACTGGCCGCAGCCGATGCAGTCGCTGGCCTTGCCGAAGTTCTTGGTGAGATTATAGTAATACACCCCGTGCGAGCTCCAGCCCTTCTCGGCATCCTCTTGCTTGTCGGCATTATAGAGCGAGAAGTATTTAGGAATCGCAATATTCATCGGACATCCGTCGGTGCAGTAGGAGCAGCCGGTGCAGGGAACGGTTATCGTGCCGTTTATAATGTCGACGGCGGACTTGATGATAGTGCGTTCCGCGTCGTCGAGCGGCTTGAAGTCCTGCATATACGAGGTGTTGTCGAGCACCTGCTGCATATCGCTCATGCCGCTGAGAACCATGAACACCTCAGGACAGCTCGCCGCGAAGCGAATCGCCCAAGACGCGTTGGAGGCGGCGGGGGAGTGCGCATGGAACATGGTCTCGACGCTTTCGGGCAGCTTTGCCAGCGTACCGCCCTTGACCGGCTCCATGACAATGACCTTCTTGCCGTGCCTCACCGCGGTCTCATAGCAGCGGCGCGACTGGACTCCGAGGCTGTCCCAGTCGAGATAGTTCAGCTGGAGCTGCACAAATTCGATCTCCGGCCACTCGGTCAGCACCTTGTCGAGAAAATCGGCTCCGTCATGGAAGGACATCGCAATATGACGGGTCAGACCCTTGGCCTTCTTCTCCTTGAGCCATTCATAGCAGTCGAACTTCTTGTAGATCTCGTAGCTGTGGACGTTGACGTCGTGCAGAAGATAGTAGTCAAAATACTCAACGCCGGTTTTGCGCAGCTGCTCGTTGAATATCTTGTCCCTGTCCTCAAAGCTGTGCACATACATTGCGTGGAGCTTCGTCGTCAGAGTGAAGCTGTCGCGCGGGTAACGGTCAACAACGGCGGCCTTAACGGCTTCCTCACTCTTGTAATTGCAGTACATCCACGCGGTGTCAAAGTAGGTGAAGCCGCGTTCCATGAACACATCGACCATCTTCTTGGTCAATTCAATGTCGATGCTGCCGGCGTCGTCCTTGTCAAGCAGGGGCAGGCGCATCATGCCGAAGCCAAGCTTTTTAACGCTCATAGTCATTCTCCTTATATCTTAATTATTTTTGCGCTGAATTTGTCGACAACGCCGCTGAACCGCCCAAAGTCGTATTCCTCCGGGCATTCCACGTCGAAGCGCTGTGCCGCGCCGCGGTTTATCACAGCCAGAAAAGCACCGTTTTCCGCGCTTGCGCCGAAGTGATCGACCCCGCCGCGGACATAGCGCAGAACAAGCAGAATATCTGCGTTATACGCCATGAACACCGCGTCGCCCGTGGAAAGCGCGGGATTCGCGCCGCGCATGTTGGCAAGCTCCGCATAGAAATCATGCAGCTCCCTGTCGCCCTCGCGGAATGGGAGCCGGTTGAACGGATCGCCCACGCCGCACATGCCCTGCTCGTCGCCGTAGTAAATGCTCGGCACTCCGGGGATGGCAAATTGCAGCACGGCGCACAGCTTTTCGCGCCTGAGCGCGAGACTCAGGGATTCATCGTCGAAGCGGAGCTTCAGCTGATCCTCGCGGCTCATGCCGCGGATGGTCGTGCTTGTCGCAAGCGCGGTGCGTATGCGGTCGGTGTCGTGCGTACCGAGAAGGTTCATTAGCGAATAATACATCGGAGCGGGATAATTCATCTGCTGTGATATCAGAAAGTCGCGCAGGGCGAAAGCGTCAATGCGGTGATGGATGAAATCCAGCGCCGCGGCGCGGAAGGGGTAATTCATAACGGAGTCAAGCGAGTAGCCGAGGGCGTAATTCCTGCGCCCGCCGTAGCTCTCCTTGATCACCGCGTCCTCCCAGACCTCGCCGAGAACCGGC
>CAVCWF010000126.1:0-3943 GCA_963605945.1 Lachnospiraceae bacterium | reverse complement strand
AAACCCCGGAAAACCTTGATTTTCCGGGGTTTTTGAGCTTTTGAGTTGTGAAAAATTGATTGATCAGCGCTTGCTGAACTGCGGAGCGCGACGGGCGGCTTTGAGGCCGTACTTCTTACGCTCTTTCATTCTCGGATCGCGGGTCAGGAAACCTGCGGCCTTGAGGGCGGAACGGTAATTCTCGTCAACAACGATCAGCGCGCGGGCGATGCCGTGGCGGATAGCGCCGGCCTGACCGGAAACGCCGCCGCCGGAGACGGTAGCCTCGATGTCAACCTTGCCGACGGTGCCGGTGGTGACGAGGGGCTGACGGACGATGAGCTTGAGGGTATCGAGACCGAAGTAATCGTCGATATCACGGCCGTTGATGGTGATAGCGCCGGTGCCGTTGGGGATGAGGTGAACGCGTGCGACGGAGGACTTTCTGCGTCCGGTGCCGTACATATAGGGCTTCTTGCACTTATAGGTTGCCATATTTCTTTACCTCCTCTTAGCGATCCCAAACTTCGGGCTTCTGAGCTGCATGGGTGTGCTCCGCGCCGGCGAAGACTCTCAGGCGCTTGAGCTGCCACTGAGCGATGGTGTTCTTCTGAAGCATACCGCGGACTGCAAGACGCATTGCGAGTTCGGGCTTCTTGGCCATAAGGGTCTTGTACTGGGTCTCCTTCAGGCCGCCGGGATAACCGGAGTGGGTACGGTAGTACTTCTGCTCCAGCTTCTTGCCGGTGAGGACTGCGTCCTTGGCGTTGATGACGATGACGTAATCGCCGCAGTCAACGTTGGGGGTGTAATCGGTCTTGAGCTTGCCGCGGAGAAGGTCTGCGGCGAGGGCAGCGGTTTTGCCCATGGGCTTGCCGGCTGCATCAAGGACGTACCACTTGCGGGTAACGGTCTCCTTGGTTACCATGGTAGTAGACATGTTCTGTGCCTCCATATAGATTAAATGTTTTGACATTTTTCATGCGCGATAGTATTATTTCCCTAAACGCGCTTTATCTTTATATCACAAGCATTTTCGCTTGTCAACAGCTATTTTAATTCTGATTTTCAAATCTCTCGAATACTCGCAAATTCTCTCGATTTCACGCATAAGCTCAAAATCATTTTTCAATTTTTAAGGAAACTTTTTTATGGACAAAGCACTCAATGATTTCACCGGGCTGATCCGGCGCGCCGTGGACGACTACGGCATGATACAGGACGGCGACCGCGTGGCCGTCGGCGTGTCCGGCGGGAAGGACAGCCTTGTGCTCCTGCTCGCGCTCGACCGGCTGCGCAGATACTACCCCAAGCAATTCGAGCTTGAAGCCGTGACGATAGAGCTGGGCTTCGACGGCATGGATTTCTCCCCCGTGGCCGAGCTTTGCGCGCGGCTCGATGTGCCGTACACCTGCGTCAAAACCGACATCAAGCAGATCGTGTTCGACATGCGGAAGGAGGACAACCCTTGCTCGCTCTGCGCGAAAATGCGCCGCGGCGCGCTCAGCAATCTTCTGCGCGAGCGCGGGATAAACAAGCTCGCGCTGGGGCATCATTTTGACGACGCGGTCGAGACATTTATGATGTCGCTGCTGTTCGAAGGGCGGCTGAGCTGCTTTCAGCCCGTGACCTACCTCGACCGCACCGACGTGACGCAGATACGCCCGCTGATATACGCGGGCGAACAGCGCATAGCGAACCTCGCCCGGCAGCTGGAGCTGCCCATAGTCGAGAATCCCTGTCCGCAGGACAAGGGCAGCAAGCGCTACGAGATAAAGCAGCTTCTGAAAACGCTCGGCAAAGACTACCCGGACATGCGCTCAAAGATATTCGGCGCGATGCAGCGGCTCCCGCTCGACGGCTGGGCGCCGGAAAGGTAACAACACATTCCCACGGAGGCTTCACATGAAATTCAAACGACTCACTTCCGCCGCGGACGCGGCCTTCAAACCCGCCTTTGATCTTTACGGTGTCAGCTTCCCCATCCACGAACAGCGCCTCATCGAGTCGCAGCGCGGCATAATGACTCATCCCGAATACCACTTCGACCTGATATATGACGACGGCGGGGAGTGGTGCGGCGATATGCTGTACTGGGAAACGGCGGATTTTATATATGTAGAACACTTCTGCATTCTGCCTGAGCGGCGCGGGCAGCGCTGCGGCCAGCGCGCGCTGGCGCTTCTAGGCGAGAAGGGCAAGACCGTGATACTCGAAATCGACCCGCCAGCAGACGAAATCTCCGTGCGGCGCAAGGGCTTCTACGAGCGCTGCGGATATCACGCAAACCCGTTCGCGCACGTACATCCGCCGTACCGCGCCGGGTTCGAGGGGCACAGGCTTGTCATCATGTCGTACCCGCGCGAGTTGTCGCAGGCGGAATACGACCGGTTCAGCGAGTACCTGAAAAACGTGGTGATGCGGCAGGCTGCGGACACGTCCTCTGAGGGCATCGCGCAGGAAATCAAGACGCATATCGACCGCCTTCTTGATGTGCAGCCGCGGGTCATCGTCGCGATCGACGGCCGCTGCGGCGCGGGCAAGAGCACATTGGCGGCGCGGCTCGCGGAGCTGTGCGGAGGAAACGTTTTTCACATGGACGATTTCTTCCTCCGCCCGGAGCAGCGCAGGCCGGAGCGCTTCGCCGAACCCGGCGGCAATGTCGACCGCGAGCGCTTCGCCGCCGAAGTCCTCGCCCCGCTGAAGGACGGATGCCGCTTCAGCTACCGTCCATTTGTCTGCCGCGATATGGCTCTGGGTGACGCCGTCGAGGTCGAGCCGAAGGCGGTCAGCATCATCGAGGGCGCGTACAGTATGCACCCGGAGCTTGCGGGAGCCTACGATCTCACCGTGTTTCTCACGGTATCGCCGGAGCTTCAGCGCGAGCGGATCATACGCCGCAACGGCGAGCGCAGCCGCAATTTCTTCGAGCGGTGGATCCCGTTCGAGGAGAAATATATCAGCGAAATGGACGTTCCGGCACGCTGCGGGCTCATATTTGAGGCCAAAGACGAATAAAGCGCCGCACCGCGCAGAAATCTGTTGACTTATCCGCCGTTTGATGCTATTATACTCCAGTATGCGCCCGCGCTCTCAGCCATGGGGTCATGCCGCCGATGCGGTAGCCTTTCCGCCCTCGGCTTAGACGCAGGGTATAGAATTTCAAGAAAGGGGTAATCATCACTATGATCACCAAAGAAGTCAAGACCAGCGTTATCGCCGCGAACGCCACCCACGAGGGCGACACCGGCTCCCCCGAAGTTCAGATCGCTATCCTCACTCAGCGCATCCGCGAGCTGACCGAGCATCTGAAGAATCACCCCAACGACGACCACAGCCGTCTGGGCATGTACAAAATGGTCGGTAAGCGCCGCCGTCTTCTTGACTACCTCGCCAAGAAGGACATCGAGCGTTACCGTGCGATCATCGCAAAGCTGAACATCCGTAAGTAATTTCGCCGTTCAGCTCTTTCTGAAGGTTATGAAGGTATTGAGCATGGGGATAATTGAATAATCCCCATGCTTTTTTAATGTAAACAAGCGTTTCCCGCACAGCTTAGTATTTGAAAAAGCGCCCTCAGGGCGGGCGTTTTTTCAAGTGCTAAGACGGCGGGATCGCCAAAATATAAAGGAGATACACACATGATAATCACCCAGAAGCAGTTCCCCAACTACAAGAAGTATGAAATCATGTACGAAGGCCGCCCCCTCTCCATGGAGGTCGGCAAGATGGCAGAGCTCTGCAACGCCGCAGTCCTCGTCAAGTACGGCGACACCACCGTTCTCGTAACCTGCACCGCTTCCGCCCGCCCCAAGGACGGCATCGACTACTTCCCGCTCTCCGTTGACTTCAACGAGAAGCTCTACGCCGTCGGCCGCATCCCCGGCAGCTTCATGCGCCGCGAGGGTAAGCCCAGCCTGCCCGCAGTGCTGGCCTCCCGCCTGATCGACCGCCCCATGCGTCC
>CAVCWF010000125.1:0-12540 GCA_963605945.1 Lachnospiraceae bacterium | reverse complement strand
TTTTGAGACGCAGACGGGCTGCCGCCCTTCAAGACGAAAAGAGCAAAAAGCGCCGGAAAGACGCACTGTCAGGCGTGTCTCCACTTGTTAACCGATACTAAAATTGCTTGATGGTATTTTACAACGTTTATACTATTTTGGCAAGGAATTTATAGCGCGAATATGTCATTGTTACCAAAATGTCTATTATATATCCAGCTTGTTTGCATGTGAAACACAAAATTTTCGATAAAAAAGACCCGATCTCACTTGAGATCAGGTCTGAAATAGGCTTCTTCCCTGTTTATTTGCATCAGCTCGTCCCAATGCGATTCCATCTCGCTTATCAGCTTGAGCTGTGTGCGCGCACGGTCAAGATTGTGGCTCTCGCGGTCTATGGAGAAATACTTATCGCCGTCTATGTAATCTGCGAGGAACCTCAGGCCGCACTCAAGCGTCATCACGAACGCGCCCAGCGGCAGCACATCGCGCTCCGCCCGCGTCAGGCTGGGGCAGGCTTCGGCGAAGCCGCGCGTGAACACGCGGTACAGGTTCAGATCGAGCCGCACACGCTCCAGTTCCCGCTCATCCTCCGCCGCGGTGGACGCGCCGAAGCGTATCGCGTCGCCGAAATCGTAGGCCGACAGCCCCGGCATAACGGTGTCGAGGTCAATGACGCACAGCGCGCGGCGCGTGTCTGCGTCGAGCAGGACGTTATTGATCTTCGTGTCGTTGTGCGTCACGCGAACGGGCAACTCCCCCGCGTCGCGCATACGCTGAAGCGTACCCGCACGCTGCTCGCGTTCGAGTATGAAGTCGATCTCCGGCTGCACGGACGCCGCGCGTCCAAGCGGGTCGGCGCTGATTGCGGCGCGGAGCTGCTCATACCTCACGGGCGTATTGTGGAAATCCACTATCGTCTCCTGAAGCGTTTCCGCCGGGAAATCGCGCAGTGTGTACTGAAAATGGCCGAACGCCCGCGCGCTCTCATAGAAGTCCGACAGGGTCTCCGCGCGCTGGAGGCATATGCTGTTATCGACGAATCTGTAAGTACGCCAACAGCCGCCCTCGCCGTCGTCATAATAGTTTTTGCCGTCACGCGTGTCGATATAGCTTATCATGGACATACGCTCGTTCTGCCCGCGCAGATACGCGCTTATCGCGGACATGTTGCCCATTATCGCGTCAACATTCGGGAAAACGTACTGATTGACCCATTGCAGGACATATTTCGCCCCCGTATCGGTCGTTATCAGATATGTCTGGTTTATGTGGCCGCATTTTATCTGTTCGCACTCTGCCGGAGTTCCGTCCGTCGGGAATTGGAATATTGCATCGTTCATCTCGTTCGCCTTATCTCTTTTTTTCGCTCTTTCTCAGCATCAGCACGGGTATCGCCGTCAGCAGCAGGACTGCCGCCGACGCGAGGAATATCCCCGGCGTCGGCACGGTTTTGAGCTGGCCAAGCTCCATATACGTGCTGTCGGAATTGCGGATGACCTCCGCGCCTATCGCAGGGCCGATTATCATCGGCAGCAGAACGGCGAATATCATGCGGATGCCCTGAAAATGCCCGGCCTTGTCCTTGGGCGTCCAGTCGCGGATGTTCGCGCCGAGGGCGGCGGACATCATCATATACCCGCTCATCATCACGCTGCCCGCAACCATAACCCCGGCATTGCCGCGCACGAAATACATCGCCGCAAGGCCGATGAGCATGATCGCCGCCGCAGGCACGGTGAAGCGCATTTTGCCGACCCGGTCAATGAATCTGCCTGATACGACGCTCACGACGCTTGCGAATATCAGCACCACGCCGAGGACTATCGCGTAGTCCTTGATGCCGAGATAGTTCTGTATATAGATTATCAGGTACGGGAAGAACACCTGCACGGCGATTGAGAACACGCTGAACGCCGCGAACGACAGGTACAGCTGCGGATTTTCACGCACAACGCCGGGGCGCAGGCCGTAGAGCAGGTTTTTGAAATAGCTGTCCCGCCTCGGCGTAAGCCGCGGCGAATCCTTGACCAGCACGAGCGACACAAGCCCGACGACGGATACCGAGACGCCGAAGATGTTGAAAAACTCGCGCCACTTTCCCTGCTGGGTCAGTCCGTCGAAGCCGCCGAAGATTATCAGCATGGAGATGAGCGGCAGTATCGCCAGCACACTCTCCACCCGGCCGCGGTTGTCGCTGTCGGTGATGTCCGTGACGTAGGCGTTGAAGGCCGCGTCATTCGCGGTGCTGCCGAAGAAGGTCATCACACAGTCGAGCACGACCACCATCACCGCCGCGGCCGCCGATGCGTTCGCCGCCGGGAAAAAGCGTCCCGCGTTTTCGGGCGTAATGTAGCCGAAGGCGGCGGTCGAGAGACCCCAGAGTATGTAGCCCGCGCAGATGAACGCCTTGCGCTTGCCGACGCGGTCTGACAGCGCGCCCATGAGAAGCGTCGTCACCGTCGCGGCGGCGGCAGACCAGCCTACCATCGCGGCGATGTAGCCGGGGTCGGTGCTGATGGTGTTATAGAGGAACACGTTGAAATACATGTTCTCTATCGTCCACGCGAACTGCCCGAAAAGGCCGATGAGTATCAGCGTGATCCAGTTTCTTGCTCCAAGCCTGCTCTTCATCCTCATCTCTCCTTATAAGTGTGAGATTTTTGAATTTGCGCTTTACTTCAGGTTTTCGTCGATTATGTTCAGAACGATATTTGCCGAGGTCTCAAGGTGCTCGGCAGTGATGTGCTCATAGGGGCCGTGGCAGGAGTAGCCGCCGGTGCCGATGTTGGGGCAAAGCAGGCCGCGGAAGGTGAGCTGCGCGCCGTCGGTGCCGCCGCGTACGGGTGCGGTGACAGGCTCTATGCCCTCGCGGCGCAGTGCGCGCTCCGCAAGCTCGACGATCTCCATGTGTTCGCCGATAAGCTCCCGCATGTTCCGGTACTGCTGGCGCACGGTCAGCTTCGCGGTACCCTCGCCGTATTTCTCGTTTATGAGCTTTTCGATGTGCTCCATCGTCTTTATGCGCTGGTCAAAGGACGCGGCGATATGGTCGCGGATGATGTAACTCAGCATCGCTTTTTCGACCGTACCGCTCATGTCGGTCAGGTGGAAGAAGCCCTCGTAGCCCTCGGTGTGCGCCGGAGTGTCGCCGGAGGGGAGCATGGAGTTTATCTCCATGGCGACGAGGCTCGCGTTTATCATCATGTTCTTCGCGCTGCCCGGATGGATGTTGAAGCCGTTGACCTCCCACTTCGCGGATGCGGCGTTGAAGGTCTCGTAGTTTATCTCGTTCAGCTCTTCGCCGTCGACGGTGTAGGCAAAGTCCGCGCCCAGCCGCTCAAGATCGAGCAGCGACGCGCCGTGGCCGATCTCCTCGTCGGGCGTGAAGCACACGGCGACGCGGCCGTGCGGGCGCTTTTCGTTTATGATGCGCTCCGCTGCGGTCATTATTGCGGCGATACCCGCCTTGTCGTCCGCGCCGAGCACGGTAGTTCCGTCGGTTGTGATTAGGGTCTGTCCCTTGAGGGTGGGCAGATGCGGGAACTTTTCGACCGTCAGGCTGCGCCCGCTCGTGCCGAGGACAACGTCTCCGCCGTCATAATTCTCGATGAGCTGCGGCTGAACGTTCTCGCCGGGGAAATCGGGTATCGTGTCAAGATGGGCGATGAAGCCGATGCAGGGCTTGTCCTCATAGCCCTCGCTTGCGGGGATGAAGCCGTAAACATAGGCGTGCTCGTCCTCATATACGCCCTCCAGCCCAAGCGCGCGCATCTCGTCGGCCAGCATGTGGCACAGCGTGAACTGGCAGTCGCTGCTCGGCACGCTCTCCGATGTCTCGGAGCTTGCGGTGTGGGTCTTGACGTAGGTAATAAATCTTTCGTAGGCTTTCATTGTGCTGTCTCCTTATGTAAAATTTTATATTATTCGGCAAACAGCCGCTTTTGTGCGGCAATTATGCCTTGGAAGTATTCTGTTTTATTTTCCGTTTTCAAACTTTCAAATCTTGCCCTGCGCTGCTTTAAAACTCCCTCTGTATAGCACCCGGCTTTCTCTGCAAGTTTCAATGCTTTATCAGCAGCCGCGCTGACACCGTGCAGGTCAAGATATGCTCTTGTAAAAGCCTCTAGTTCCGCCAACGCATCCGGCGGGCAGTGCATAAATTTCTTCGCGCCGCTGCTCAGCCTCAGCAGCTTTTCCGGATTGTCTGTCGACGTGAAGAAGGGCAGAGCCTTATCTTCAAGCTCGCAAGCAAGCTGTTCTGTCCACTCACTCATTTTCTCCGCGTCTGCGCAGTCATCGACACGCAAACGAGCCGCCATTCGGCTGCCATAAGTATAATATATGAAGTCATTCGGAATGTACAGCGGCATTATACAGCACGTGCAATATATAAAAGACGCTTTATCGAACGAGACAAGCTGTGCGGCATCGTCTCTGAGTCTATAAAACATATGCCCGCGGCGTTTGAAGCCGTTTTCAAGCAGAAATGGCTGTATCCCGGCAAGACAATCAGTTTTCATATGCGTTCTCCAATGTCCGCGTCACTTCAATATCTCCGCGTAGACGAAAAGCCGTCCTTTGCGTGAGGTGCCGCCGGTGCCGGTGACGCTTCCCTTGCCCGCGCCGCGCAGGGAAATTATATCCCCGGCCGATATCTGTGCGTCGGGCTTCTCGGTCGGTTCATAGTTGAGGCTGACATTGCCGAGGCGTATCTCCTTCGCGGCCTCGGTGCGGCTTAGATCAAACATGCCCGCCGTCACCGCGTCAAGCCGCATCGACATGACGGAAAAGCTCTTTTCCTTCACCTCGCGCCTCGCTTGCGGAACATCCCCCGGCGCGATATTCTCCGCCGTGACGCCGCAGCGACCCACCTTGTCGATACTCAGCAGGTGCCGGTGCACACTCGGCAGACAGAAGATATACGCCGTGTCGCCCACGACGCGGATATCTCCGACCCACTCACGGCCAACGCCCATGCCCAGCAGCGCGCCCATATAGTCGCGGTGCCCCGGCGTGCCGAAATGCGCAGTCAGCTTTATCGCCGCGAAGTGCTCCGACGGGTCAAAGTCTTCCTCGCTCATGTATTCCGGCAGGAAGAACGCCGCAGTCCGTTCGCAGTCGGCTCCGCCGCCCGAAAACACCACGGCGCAGCCGCGCTGCTTGGCCCATTTCTCGGTCTGGTACCGCTCGGCGGGGCTGAGATACCCGCTGGAGCAGACCGTGCCGCTGCGCTCGGCGCGCTCGCACAGATCCTCCATGCGGCGCAGAAGTTCATTTTTCTCCATTTTCAGTTCCGTTCAGTTCCAATCTGTATTTATGCGCGCCGTCGTTCGTCTTTTTCAGAAGCGCGTCTATCTGCTCCAGCACGTCCCGCACCTCCAGCGCGAATTCGTCCGACGAGGTACGCAGGACGCCGGAACGCAGCGCCGAGAGTCTGATAAGATTGTCGTTCGTGACGACGCGGACGTCATAATTCTTTCCGATGTTATCCGCGATGCGCTCGATATACGCGTCCGCCGTCTCGCCGTCCTTGGTGAAGGCGACGTGTATATTGTGGTACTCCTCGCGCGAACCGGGGTTGCCGGGAGTGCGGAAGCCGTCAAACACCAGCACCAGTTCGCGTTTTGTAAAGCCGCAGTAGTTTGACAGCATGTCCATCAATCGTCCGCGCGCAAGGTCGAGCTTTTCCCGCGCAAGCGCCGAAAGCTCCTGCGACGCGAAGATGAGGTTATAGCCGTCTACTATTATATATTGCTTCTTCGGCGGCGCGATCGGGCGCACAGGCGCGGAGTTCACCGTCGGCGCGCGGTATTCCGGGCGCTTTATGGGGCCGAACTCGCGCTCCATTATCGCTTCAAGCTCGCGTTCGTCGATGCTGAGACTGCGGTACGGCCTGACCGGCGCGGTAGTCTCCGGCTTTTTTAGGCAGCTTTCAAGATGCATGTATTCCGGAACCTTGTCCCAGCGGACATTGAAGCCGCCGCCGTGGGCGCAGAACACGGAATCTGCGGTGTTCTCCACGTCGCTCTCCGCGTCGTAGCCCATCTCCACAGCCACGTCTTTTTCGTTGTGACACGGGCGGTAGCCCTCCACACGGCAGGAAAATTTACCGCGTCCGCCGGAGTACGCCGCCACTTCGCTTGCATAGCCGTTCATCTCCGACACCGGCGCGCTGCCCTCGATGCGGAGCATCCCGCCCGCGTCGTCAGGCCCCGTGAAGCTTCCGGACATCTGGCGCACATCGCTTATCGCGCGCCCTATCAGTTCCGGCGGCAGCTCTATCGAAAACGCGTACCACGGCTCAAGCAGCACTGATTTTGCCTGCATAAGCCCCTGCCGTATCGCGCGGTAGGTCGCCTGACGGAAGTCCCCGCCCTCGGTATGCTTCAGGTGCGCCCGCCCGGCGGCAAGCGTTATCTTCACATCCGTCAGCGGCGAGCCGGTCAGCACGCCCAGATGCTGCTTTTCGAGCACATGGCCGAGTATCAGCCGCTGCCAGTTGCGGTCAAGCACATCTTCCGGGCAGACGCTGTCCACGACTATGCCGCTTCCGCGCGGCATTGGCTCCATTATCAGGTGCACCTCCGCATAATGGCGCAGAGGCTCAAAATGGCCTACGCCCTCCACGGTGTCGGCAATGGTCTCCTTATACATTATGCGCCCCGCGTCAAGCGCAATGTCGACGTCGAAGCGCTCCTTGACAAGCGCGCGGAACACCTCCGCCTGCACCTTGCCCATAAGCTCCACACATATCGCCCTGCCGCGCTCATCCCAGCGGATGTGCAGCTGTGGATCCTCCTCCTGAAGCTGCATCAGCTTCGGCAGCATTACGCGCGGATCCTCTGTCGGCGGCAGCAGCAGGCTGTAACTCAGTACCGGCTCCAGCACCGGCTCCGCCGAGACGTCCGCTTCCGCGCCCAGTCCCTGACCGGGGAAAGTCACACTAAGGCCGAGCGCGGCGCAGATCTGGCCGGGCTTGACCGTATCGACGGCCTCGTACTTTATGCCGGAATATATGCGAAGCTGGCTGATTTTCTCCTCGTGCTCCGCGCCGTCCTCGCCCGCGTAGCGGATAAGCTGCCGTACGGACAGCTCCCCGCCGTTCACGCGGAGAAAGCTCAGGCGTTTGCCCTGCGCGTCGCGCGCTATCTTATACACCCGCGCGGAGAACCCGTCCCCCGCCGCGGCCGGTATCGCGTACTCGTCGATGGCCTGCGTGAATTCCTCCACGCCCTCGGTGTGAAGGCCGGAGCCGAAGAAGCACGGGAACACGCGCCGCGTCTTTATAAGCTCCGCGATTGTATCGCGGCTCAGTTCCCCGCGGCTCAGATATTCGTCCATCGCGGCCTCGCCGCACATGGCAAGCCGCTCATTGAGCGCGGCGGTGTTTTCCCCGAAGTCCACGCACTCCGCGTCGAGCCGCCGCTGCAAATCGGCCATCAACGCGGCCTTGTCGCAGACGGGCAGATCCATTTTGGTCACGAATATGAAGGTCGGTATCCCGTAGCGCCGCAGCAGCTGCCACAGCGTCTCCGTGTGCGCCTGCACTCCGTCCGTCCCGCTGATGACCAGAACCGCGTAATCCAGCACACGCAGACTGCGCTCCGTCTCGGAGACGAAGTCGACGTGCCCCGGCGTGTCGAGAAGCGTAACGCTGCTCTGCGGCAGGTCGATCACCGCCTGCTTTGAGAAGATGGTTATGCCGCGGGAGCGCTCGATCGAATGTGTGTCAAGATACGAGTCGCGGTGGTCAACGCGGCCAAGCTTTTTGATTTTTCCCGAAAGGTACAGCATGGCCTCGGACAGCGTCGTTTTCCCCGCGTCCACATGAGCCAAGATACCTATAACAACATTTTTCTTCATGGGAGATATTTTACCAGCGTTGAACCAAAATATCAAGGCCAAGTAAAGCTGCTCTCACCGGGTTACATAACATGTCATCGCTATGCATACGTTCTGTAATAGTGCGCATATTTTTATGATATTTTTTTGCAACTATGACTACCATTTTTGTAAATGCTGTGATATAATTACTTGTCATAATATATAATGCTTACAAAATGCCTTAACAGGGGGAAATCACATATATGAAGAAGATACTTGTTCTGGAAGATGAAGCAAATATCCGCAGCTTTGTGGTCATCAACCTGCGCCGCAGCGGCTTCGAGCCGATAGAGGCCGAAAACGGAGAAATGGCTCTTGAAAAGCTCAAGCAGAACCCCGACATCTGCCTTGCTCTGCTTGACGTTATGCTGCCCGATATCGACGGCTTCGAGGTCTGCCGCCGCATCCGCGCTACCGGCTCGAAGATGGGCATCATCATGCTCACGGCAAAAAGTCAGGAGATTGACAAGGTCACGGGGCTTATGACCGGCGCGGACGACTATGTCACCAAGCCCTTCTCCCCCGCGGAGCTTACCGCGCGTGTCGACGCGCTCATACGCCGTCTCGGCGTGGACGAGGACGAGAAGAACTCCGTCGAGATCGTCAGCGGTCCATTCGTGCTCAACGTCCGCAACCGCACCCTTGAAAAGAACGGCCATCGCCTGAAGCTGACCCAGATTGAATACCTGCTGATGAAGCTCTTCATGGAAAATCCCGGCAAGGCGATGAGCCGCGAGGACATTCTCTCCGCCGTGTGGGGCAGCGAGTTCGGCGGCGAGCTCAAGACCGTCGACGTCAACATCCGCCGTCTGCGCATCAAGATAGAGTCCGACCCGACGGAGCCTGAATACCTCACCACCGTCTGGGGCTACGGCTACAAGTGGGGCTACTGAGCCACCGGCGCAAAAATTCATCACTGCAAAACGGAAGTATTCTGAATGTTTAAAGACCTGAAAACTCAACTGTTTGCCTCCAGCATGGCGGCAATAGTCCTGCTGCTGCTCGCGGTATGGTTCATCACCCGCGCGATGTATACGCCCGCGATAATCATCATCGTTCTGATGTGTATTTTCCTCGTCGGCGTGAACCTCTGGTTCTCGCGCTTTGTGTCCGAGCCTATCGAGAATCTCACCGAGGCCGCGCGCCACATCGCCGCCGGCAGCTACGGAGTCAGAATTGAAAAGACCAGCGAAAACGAGCTTGGCCGCCTGACCGACGAGCTGAACAGCATGTCGGAAAAGGTTGCCGTGGCGGAGAAGTCGCGCACGGAGTTCATCTCGCAGGTGTCGCACGAGCTTCGCACCCCGCTCACCGCGATAACCGGCTGGGCGGAGACGATAGCTTTCGACGAGGCCGTGCAGGGCGACTCTCTGCGCGGGATAAATATCATCTCCAAGGAGGCCGAGAGACTCACGGGCATGGTGTCGGAGATGCTGGAATTCACCCGCATACAGGACGGGCGCTTCAATCTCCGCGTCGAGCTTATCGACATCGCCGCCGAGCTTGAGGACGCGATATTCACCTACGGCGAGCTGATGCGCCAGGCCGGTATTGAGGTGAACTACACTCAGCCCCCCGCTGAGATCCCGCTCATCCCCGGCGATCCGGAGCGGCTGAAGCAGGTGTTTCTGAACCTGCTTGACAACGCCGCAAAGCACGGCGGAGACGGCAAAAAGGTCGACGTCGCGCTCACTGCCGACGCCGCGGGCGTACATATCAGCATCCGCGACTATGGCCGCGGCATACCTGAGGGCGAACTGCCGCACGTCAAGGAGAAATTCTACAAGGGCAGCTCCAAGAACCGCGGCACGGGCATCGGCCTTGCCGTGTGCGACGAGATAATCACGCGGCACAGCGGACAGCTTGAAATAGAGAACGCCGAGGGCGGCGGCTGCATCGCAAAAATAACGCTCCCGCTCAACAACTAAGGAGAAACTATGGCAAAAAACAAAGACTGCTCCTTCCGCACATCCATCGGCGGACAGGCGCTTATCGAAGGTATCCTCATGCGCGGGCCGAAAAAGCAGGCCATCGTATGCCGCACGGCGGACGGCCTTGTCGAAAAGGTCGAGGAGCTGAAATTCATCAAGGACAGATACCCCCTACTCGGCTGGCCGCTCATCCGCGGCTGTGCAACTTTTCTGGATTCCATGGTCAAGGGTATGCAGGCACTGACGTACTCGGCGGAGCTTGTGCCCGTTGAGGAGCAGGAGCCGGACAAGCTCGACCAGTGGATAGAGAAGCACTTTGAGGCCGAGAAGGCATCGAAGATCGTTATCGGCACGGCGGTCGTCCTCGGTATCGCGCTGGCACTGTTTCTGTTCATCTTCCTGCCGACGCTGATAGTCGGCTTCATAAAGCCGCTGACGCATAACCTCGTCGTCCGGAACCTCTCCGAGGGCGTGGTCAAGATCGTCATTCTGCTGTGCTACATGCGTCTGTGCTCCTGCGTGAGCGACGTGAAGCGCCTGTTTTCCTATCACGGCGCCGAGCATAAGACCATCTTCTGCTATGAGCACGGCAAGCCGCTGACCGTCGAAAACGTGCGCACGGAATCCCGCTTTCACCCCCGCTGCGGCACGAGCTTCCTGCTCGTCGTCGTGGTCGTCAGCATTCTTGTAAACTCTGTCGTCACGCTTACCAACAGCTTCGCCCGCATGGGCTGCCATCTGCTGCTCCTGCCGGTGGTCGTCGGCATAAGCTACGAGATAAACCGCTGGTGCGGCCGGCATGACAACTGGCTGTCCGCCGCGCTCTCCGCGCCGGGCAAGTGGCTCCAGCACATGACCACGAACGAGCCGGACGACAGCATGATCGAGTGCGCGATTCGCGCGATGGAGCTTGTCATCCCCGAAGAAAAAGGCAGCGACGCTTGGTAAATCAGAATTGAGGATCGCCGGATGAAAACTTATAACGACATTTATCTTGAAACGCGCAACGCCCTGCGCGCAAACGGCATCGAGGGCTACACCCTTGAAGCGCGGCTGCTGGTGGCCACTGCCGCCGGGAAGTCCGTCGCAGAGCTGCTGCGCGACATCAATCTATACACCACCGCCGCCATCGACGCTGAGGTTCAAGAGCTGACGCGACGCCGCCTCGCCGGTGAGCCGGTCGCATACATCACGGGCGCGTGGGAGTTCTACGGTCTGCCGATGAAGGTCACGCCAGACGTGCTCATCCCCCGCATGGATACGGAGCTGCTGGTGACGACCGCGAAAGAACTGCTGCTCGGTCGCAAGATGGACGCGAGGATTCTCGATCTCTGCTGCGGCAGCGGCTGCATCGCCTGTGCGCTCGGCCACGAACTGCCCGCGACGAAGCTCGTCGCCGTCGACATCAGCGCGAACGCCCTTGAGATCGCGCGAGAGAACTTCGCGTCTAATCGCCTCGGCTCCCGCGCCATCTGCATTCAGGCAGACGCTACCTCATCTCCCCCGATGAGCATCGGCCAGTTTGACATGATCGTCTCCAATCCCCCGTACATTGCCAGCGCCGAGATAATGACGCTCGACTCCTCCGTGCGCGACTATGAGCCGATATGGGCGCTCGACGGCGGCGAGGACGGGTACCGCTTCTATAAGGCAATAATCAAGTATTGGAAGAGCCTGCTTCGCCCCGGAGGATTTCTGCTGTTCGAGGTCGGCGAGGGTCAGGCCGCGACGGTCAAGGAAATGCTAAGCTCCGCCGGCTTCCGCGCCGTCGGCTCCAGACCCGACACGCTGAATATTGAGCGCGTCGTGATAGGCAAAATGTAAGCGCCTATGGAAAAGAAGCCGAAATTTGCGCTCATCCACGGGATAATAAACGTGCTGCTGCCCCTTATCCCGGTTCTGATGCACAGAGGCGTGTTCGGAACCGCGGAAAATGCGTGGCAATACATCTGGCTCATCTTCGCGGTGCAGGTAGTGCCGCCGCTGTCCTCGCTCGCGGGGATCCTTATCGCGGGTATCCAGCTGAAAAAGGCCAGCGCATCCACCGTCAGAATTGGACTTCTGCTGTCCTGCTTCGGGCTTGCGTTGTACATCGTCTTCAGATTCATATTGAAGATATAATTTCAAATACGAACAAATCTACTATTATATATAAAGGAGAGCTACACATGGCTGAAAAGAAAAAATCCGTTCCGGTCGTCGCCGCGCCCACGACCGATAAGAAAAAAGCTCTTGAGACCGCCATCGCCAGAATCGAAAAGGATTACGGCAAGGGCACCATCATGCGTCTGGGCGACGATATCCCGGTTAACGTTGAGGCTCTGTCAACCGGTTCGCTCTCCCTCGACCTTGCCCTCGGCATCGGCGGCGTCCCCCGCGGACGTATCGTAGAGATATACGGCCCTGAGGCTTCCGGTAAGACGACTCTTGCGCTCCACGTCGTCGCTTCCGCGCAGAAAAACGGCGGCGAAGCGGCGTACATCGACGTTGAGCACGCGCTGGAGCCTGCCTACGCCCGCGCCCTCGGCGTCGACATAGACAGCCTTCTCATCTCCCAGCCGGACACCGGCGAGCAGGCGCTCGACATTGCCGAGTCCCTCGTGCGCTCCGGCGCTATCGACGTGCTGGTCATCGACTCCGTTGCCGCGCTCATCCCCCGCGTTGAGCTTGAGGGCGAGGTCGGCGACACCGTCGTCGGTGCGCTGGCAAGGCTCATGTCGCAGGCCATGCGCCGTCTGGCCGG
>CAVCWF010000124.1:0-4312 GCA_963605945.1 Lachnospiraceae bacterium | reverse complement strand
CCCCAGTGTGCGCACTGGGGACTTCCCCTAAGAGGGGCAGCGCTTCGCGGCAAAGGTTTCGGACTGGTGCAACGTGGCGCCGATTTACGGCAAAGATTTCAAATCCTGCGTAGATTTTTCCCCGCCAACCAAACAGCGTCGGCACTTCCGTGCCGACGCATTACATATTCTATTTTCTACCCTCACCCGGCGGATTCCTGCTTCAGGCGCTGAGGGCGGGCATGGCGCTTCTGTCCGCGGACGACGACGTAGACCATCATAACGACGGTGATGATATACGGAATGGTCGCGGTCAGATCGGAGCTGATATAATTCTGCAAGCGCAGACCCAGCGCGTCGAAGAAGCCGAACATCAGCGCCGCAAGGTACGCCTTGCTCGGATTCGCGGCGGCAAAGATGACGCAGGCAAAGGCGATATACCCGCGCGAGGCGGACATGCCCTCGACGAAGCTGCCGTTGAGGTAGCCCAGCGACAGATGAGCGCCCGCCATGCCGCAGAACACGCCGCACAATATGCTCGCTATCCACTTCATCCGCTCCGGGCTGATGCCCGCGGTGCGCAGTGTCTCCGGCTGCTCGCCAGCGGCGCGTATCCAGAAGCCGTACGGCGTCTTATAAATAAACAGCCACATCATAATAACCAGCAGCCACGTGATATAAATAAACACCGAGTTGCCGCTGAGTATCTCGCCGAGAAACGGGATGTCCTCGATAAGCGGGATGCGCACGGTCGGCAGGTGCGGCACGGTATAGCCCGACGTGCCGGACAGGCCGAATATTGCGCGCGAGAGATACGCCGTTGCGCCCGCGGCAAAGGTATTGAGCGCACAGCCGATTATGAACTCGTCGCTCCTTAGCTTCACGACGAACAGCGCGAAGAACAGCCCGATCACGACGCCGAAGGCGATCGCGCACAGCACGCCCATCGCGGCGGAGGCCAGAAAATAGCTGCCGACCGCGCCGACGAACGCGCCCATCAGGATCATGCCGTCCATGCCGATATTCATTATTCCGGCGTGCTCGGTCATCAATCCGCCCAGCGCGGCGAGCGCGACGGGCGTTGCGCTGCGGAGCATCTGGTTGAAGGTTCCGGCGGAGAAAATGCTCGCCCATATGTTCTCATTCATCCTCGTTCGCCTCCTTCAGTCTCTCCTTCGCGGCGGCTCTGGCACGGCGGCGCTCCCCGCGCGCGGCGAGGGACGCCCGTATCCCCTTCTCCGCCGCCATGCAGAAGATGACGACGGTCTGGATTATCAGGTATATCTGGTTCGGAACCCCGGCGGCAGTCTCCATGCCCTGCGCGCCGATCTTCAGCACCGCGAACAGGAAGCTTATGACGACCGTCGGCAGCGCCTGATACTGCGCGATCATGGCCACCATCAGCCCCTCAAAATAATAGTCGTTGCTGATGCTGGCGGTGTAGATATGCGCCGCGCCGTAGACACGGAACATGCCGACAAGGCCGCACATCATGCCGGAGACGACCATGGTGACGATGACTATCTTATCCGTTTTCAGCCCCGCGAACAGCGCGAAGCGCGGATTGTGCCCGGTCAGCTTCATCTCGTAGCCGACCGAGGTCTTCTGCATGACGTACCACGTCAGCACCGTCATTATAACGGCGGCGAAAATCGCCGTGGACAGGTTCGAGCCCTGCACCAGCTTGCCGAGCCAGAACTGGTTCGGCAGGTTCGCGGTACCGGCGACGATGTTGTTGTTCGGGTTCTTCCACGGCCCCTTCGCCAGAAACTGGCATATCGAAGCGGCGATGGTGTTGAGCATGATGGTGGTGATGACCTCGTTGACCTTGAGCTTCACCTTCAGCACGCCCGGTATCCACGCGTAGAAGCCGCCGACGAGCGCCGCGCCGAGCGCGGCCACGGGGATGACGACAACAGGCGGAAGCCCGGTCATCCACACGCCGATCTGCGCGGAGAATATCGCGCCGAACAGCAGCTGCCCCTCGCCGCCGACGTTGAAGATGCCGACGCGGGAGCCGATATCGCAGGCGAGGCCGCAGAGGCAAAGCACCATCGCGTACTCCAGAGTGTCGCCGATGTGCCGCCCGTTCGAGAACGCGCCGGACAGCATGGCGGCGTAGGCCTTCAGCGGGTCATAGCCCGACAGCAGCAGGATCAGCGCGCCGATGATGAGCGCGGCGGCGAGGCTTATCAGCAGCGCCGCGAGGTAGCTGAAATTCACGCGCTTTTTCATTCCGCCGCCTCCTCTCCGCGATGGCCGGTCATGTAGTAGCCGATCTCTTCTTTGCTTATCGAATCGGCGCGGAACTCGCCGGTCACGCGCCCCTCATAGAGCGTGATGATCCGGTCGCTCAGGCGGAACACTTCGTCGAGGTCCGCCGACGAGAGCAGCACCGCACAGCCGGAATTGCGCTTTTCAATGATGCGCGTGTGGATAAACTCCATCGCGCCGATGTCCACGCCGCGGGTCGGCTGGGATATCACGAGCGCAGGGGTGTCGTACGAGAACTCGCGCGCGACGACGACCTTCTGCATGTTGCCGCCGGACATTGAGCCGACCTCGGTATCGACGCCCGCGCCGCGGATGTCGAAGCGCTCGTACAGCTCCGACGCGTAGCGCTCTATCGACGAGCGCTTCTGGTGGAAGCCGAGGGCGTTGAACTCCTTGTCGCGCTGCCGCCCGACGAGGAGGTTATCGGTGACGCTGGCGAATTTATCGACGCCGGTTGCAAGGCGATCCTCCGGGATGTTCGCAAGGCCGCGGGCACGTATCTCGCCGGGGCTGCGGTTGGTGACGTCCTCGCCGCCGATGCGGACATGGCCGCTCTCGGCGCGGCGCAGGCCGCATATCGCCTCCAGCAGCTCGCTCTGGCCGTTTCCCTCGATGGCGGCAATGCCCAGCACCTCGCCCGCGCGCACCGACAGCGACACGCCGCGCACGGCCTCCAGCCCTCGGTTATCGCCGACGCGGAGCTCATCCACGCCAATGACGACCTCGCCCGGCTCGCCGGTCTTCTCAAGGTGGTCGAACAGCACCGGGCGGCCGACCATCATGGAGGCGAGGATCTTTTCGTTGACGTCGCGGGTATTTTCAAGCCCGGCCAGCCGCCCCTGACGCATCACGCCGACGCGGTCGGAGATAGCCATGACCTCATAGAGCTTGTGGGTGATGATGATGACGGTCATCTGCTTTTCGCGGACGATGCGGCGGATGACGTCGAACAGCTCGTCCGTCTCCTGCGGGGTGAGGACGGCGGTCGGCTCGTCAAGGATGAGGATGTCCGCGCCGCGGTAGAGCGTTTTGAGTATCTCGACGCGCTGCTGAAGCCCGACGCTGATATCCCGCACGGTGGCGGCGGGGTCGACCTCAAGGCCGTATTCCTCCACGAGGCCGCGCGTTTCGCGTTCGGCCTTGGCGTTGTCGAAGAACACGCCGAGTCTGCGCGGCTCGCGGCTGAGGACGATGTTCTGCGCGACGGTGAACGACGGGACGAGCATGAAGTGCTGGTGCACCATGCCGACGCCGCGCTCGATGGCCGCCTTCGGGCTGAAGTGCTCGATGCGCCGGCCTTTGACGTAGACCTCGCCGTTGGTGGGCGTGTTGATGCCGTAGAGGATGTTCATGAGCGTGGATTTGCCCGCGCCGTTTTCGCCGACGAGCGCGAACACCTCGCCCTTTTTTATTTCAAGCGACACGTCGTCGTTTGCGAGCACGCCGGGGAATTCCATCGAGACGTGCTCAAATTTTACAACCGTTTCTGACATATGTATCTCCTCTCAGGAGCGTTTTGGGATGGGGGCTTGGCGCCCCTACTAGGGGAGCTGTCGACCGTCAGGTCGACTGAGGGGTCGCCAGTGTGTGGGAAGTGCCAATAGGGAAAAGAGAAGGCAATGAAAAGACTAATTCTGTCATTCCGAGGCCAGTGCGCACTCTGGCCGTGGGAATCCGTTTCTTTTTGGGTCAGTACAATGGTTTTATGCGGTGCATGGGAATGCGGATTGCCACGACCGGTGTGCGCACCGGTCACGCAATGACAGGTTATTTATACTCTGCTCTTTCTTTTCCCTTCTGCTCGTATCTCTACGCTGGAGACCCCTTTCCCCAGTGTGCGCACTGGGGACTTCCCCTAGGAGGGGCAGCGCTCCGCGGCGAAGATTTCGGGCTGGCGCATTGGTTGCGGCGCGCCCTTGGCGCCCCTACTAGGGGAGCTGTCGACCGTCAGGTCGACTGAGGGGTCGCCGGTCTTGGACTACTGCCATTAGGTAAAAGAAAAGACAACATAAAGAAAACCTCTGTCATTCCGAGGAGCGAAGCGACGTGGGAATCCGTT